>CAYZDM010000237.1:0-5438 GCA_964476875.1 uncultured Sandaracinaceae bacterium
GTGCCGCCTACGCCGCCGGTTCCGCCCGTGCCGCCTACGCCGCCTACGCCGCCGGTTCCGCCCGTGCCGCCTACGCCGCCTGCGCCACCGGTTCCGCCTACGCCGCCTGAACCGCCCGCGCCACCGGCACCTCCGCCGCCGCCCATGCCGCCGGTTCCGCCAGTTCCACCCTGCAATTCATCACACACGAGCTCGGTCTCGCAAGACCCCTGTGCGGACGTGTTGTCGATGAAGCAACAGACCAGCGAGCCTTCGCAATCTCCGTCGTTCGTGCAGATTCCGCCTTGCAGCTCATCGCAGACCATCGTGGTCTCGCACGTGCCCTGGCTGAACGGACTGCCGACGTGGCAACAGACCAGGGAGCTATCGCACTCATCATCATGAAAGCAGGTCGTACCGACGGCGCCTGTGCAAGCAACCAGTAAAACGACGCAAACCAGAGCAAGCCAGACCAATTGGGAAGGGATATTTCGCATGAGCCGGCCGAGCATAGCTCAGGGCCCTCGGGGGGGCCATGCTCCCGGCTCGATCGAAAGCTCCCCCCCGCTACACTCCCGCCCCCCAATGACGAGCCCAGTAGAAACCGCCGATGCGCCACGCGCCGGACGATGCGCAATCGTCGGGCGGCCCAACGTCGGGAAGTCCACGTTGCTCAACGCTCTTCTCGGACAGAAGCTAGTGATCGCAACACCGAGGCCCGGCACGACTCGGTCTTGCGTCCTGGGCGTGTACGCGTCCGACGAACCGCCTACACAGGTAGCCTTCGTCGATACGCCGGGCCTAGAGCGACCCAAAGGCGCGCTTGGTCGTGTGTTGATCGACAGCGCCAAGCAGGGACTCGTCGACTGCGACGTCGCTGTGTTCGTGACTGAAGCGCCGAGGGAGAGTGCGCGCCCGGCTGTTAACGAGAAAGACGCCACGGTCTTGCAGATGCTGGAAGCTCTGAACGTTCCAGTGATCCTCGCGATCAACAAAGTAGACCGGCTCAAGGCCAAGGAGAGGCTGTTTGGTTTCATCGAGGCCTATCAGAAGGTGCGCCCCTTCGCCGCAGTGGTTCCGATCTCCGCGACTCGAGGCACCAATTTGGACGCGTTGATCGGCGAGATTCGTGGAAGACTGCCAGAGGGCGTTCTGTACGACCCCGAGTTCCTCACGGACCGACCCGAACGCTTCTTCGTGAGCGAGTTGATTCGTGAAGCAGCCATGCTCAACACACGCCAGGAGATCCCCTACGGCATCGCGTGCGAACTCGACAGCTATGAAGCGGATGGTGGTCTGCTCCGTATCGAGGGCACTCTCATCATCGAGAAGCAGAGCCACAAAGCGATCGTGATCGGCTCCCGAGGCGAGACCATCAAGAAGCTCAGCACCGAGGCACGAATACAGATCGAGTCGTTCTTGGGGCGAAAGGTTTACCTCAGGCTGTTCGTCAAGGTGATCCCAGGTTGGACCCGCGATCCAGTCAAAGCGAAGCAACTGGCGATCAAAGAGGGGCAACCATGAGCCGACGCCGCCGCAGTCACGCGCGCCGACCAGCAGGCTCGATCGTCAACAGGCCGCTAGTCGCCATCGTTGGACGGCCCAACGTCGGCAAGAGCACGCTGTTCAATCGCCTAGCAGGGCAACACGTGGCAATCGTGGAAGATATCCCTGGGGTCACGCGAGATCGTCACTATGCTGACGCGTTCGCGCTAGGTCGAGAGATTGTCCTGATCGACACGGGCGGCTTCGACCCGGACAGCGACGACCCGATGAAAGCAGGCATCGCGAGTCAGGTGCGACTGGCGCTCGAAGAATGCGACGTCGTCATCTGCGTGGTCGACGTGACCGTCGACCCGATGCCCGCGGACCGCGAAGCGGCCGCGCTCCTTCGCGACGCCGGAAAGCCGGTGATCTTCGTCGCAAACAAGGCGGACTCGCAACCGAAAGACCACTACGCGGTGTCGTACTACGAGCTCGGCATCAACGCGATCATGCCGATCTCGGCGCTTCACGGGCGTGGCATCGGTGCTCTGGAAGAGGAGATCGCCAACCTCCTTCCCGAAGAGGTGGAGATCAGCGAACCCGATTTTGACGTTCCGAGGGTCGCGATCATCGGCCGCCCAAACGCGGGGAAATCCTCTTTGGTGAACCAACTGTGCGGTGAGGACCGCCAACTAGTCGACGATCGACCAGGAACCACCGTCGACAGTGTCGACACCTTGATCGAACGCGACGACAAGAGGTTCATTCTGATCGACACGGCGGGTATTCGCCGCAAGCGGAGCGTGAAAAAGCGCGGGGTGGAAGGCCTAAGCGTGCTCCAGGCGATTCGTTCCATCGAGCGAAGTCACGTCGTGGTGCTCATGATCGACGGCGAGGCCGGCGTGGGCGAGCAAGACGCAAAGATCGCTGGGCTCGCGTATGATCGAGGTCGTGCGTTGATCATTGCGCTCAATAAATCCGACCTTCTGAATCGCGATGATCAAAAGAAGGTCATGGACCGCACTCGAGAGATCCTGGCTTTTGCACCCTGGGCGCCCCTGGTGACCGTAAGCGCGCTCCAAGGGCGAGGTATCACTGCGTTGCTGGGACGAGTCGAAGATGCCGTCACCGAGCATCGAAAGCGGATCGGGACCGCCGAGATCAATCGCTTCTTCGAGCAAGTGCTGGAGAAACACCCTCCCCCGACGATGCATCATCGGTCGATCCGACTGTACTACATCACGCAGGCAACGATTGGCCCGCCCACCTTCGTCGTCATGACCAACGACCCCAACGGGGTGCACTTCAGCTACCAACGATATGTGGTGAACCAGATACGAAAGCGCTTTGGCTTCCGAGGCACACCGATTCGCGTTCGTTACCGAGGCAAGAAGAAGCGCGAAGGGAAGTAGCTACCCGCGCGACACCTGCAGCGCACGGGGCTCTGCACGGGCGGACGGATGGCCGAGTTGACCGCGCGCGGCCATCACACTGCGACCCTTGGTCACCCGCTGCCGAACGGGCAAGCCGGCCCCGCGCAGCCAATCACGTGAGCTCGCTACTCTTGCACCAGGAGGAAGTGCGCGGTAGCCACTGCCACCGGACGGCTCGGGTCGTCCTGGTACGCGAAGACGCGAACATTCGCTACCCGTCGACCATGCCGGGTGAACTCCGCTCGGGCGAACACGTCTTCGGGACGAGCCCCTCGAAGATACTCGACTGTGATGTTGATGGTCTTGGGCACAGTGGTCGTTTCCCCATGCCACAGCAGCTTGAAGATCGCGGTCGATTCCATCAGCGCGCCAAGAGTCCCTCCGTGCAGCGTGGGGACCGAAGCATTGCCCACCAGATGCTCTGAGTACTTCATCTGGCCGATCACCTCGCCCTTCACGAGCTCCGCCGTGATGCCCATGAAGCGCGCGTAGGGAATGCTTTCCTGGACCGGCTTGAAATCGCCTGTCTCGCGCATGGACGCGACCGCATCACGAAGTCTCATTCGGACTCACCGTCTTTGTTCCGACGTCCCTCGTCGCGAAAGACGACGAACGTGCCGGACGAGGTTGCGATAGGGCTCGCCTTGTCACCATGGTGGGCGGCGGCGCGTACGAAGGCCACGTGCCGGGTGACTTTGTAGCAATGGGCGTCGCAAATGACCTCTTGGTGAGGAAGTGCCGGACGGACGTAGTCGATGCGAAGGTCGAGCGTGGCGATGCGCCGAGGTGCGGCAAGCGACATGATCACGGCGCCCCCGCACGTCGCGTCGATCAGACTGGTGATACAACCGCCGTGAAGGACGCCCGTTTCTGGATTGCCGACGAGATCTTCGCGGTACGGTAGTGCCAGAGATAGTTGCTCGGGTCGGTAGTCGACGACACGAAGATTCAGGGCTTGGTTGTGGGGGACCGCGCCAACGTAGCGCCCTTCCAAGCGCCGCTTGATTTCATCCTTCTGTGAATGAAACGGATCCGACATGGACTCTGCTGTAGCAGCCGAAGGCCACCTTGCTCAAGCCCTGGCAGTGCGGGGTGTCACGGAGGCGGAGGGGGCGGTGTCACTTGCTCGCCCAACCAACGGTCAGATGACACGAACTCGACCCCCTCGACACGCTTGGCGGCCAGAAGATCGGGGTGATCGGTGAGAACCCTGCCTACGCAGGCGGCCTTGGCCAGCGCGACGAGCGCCTTGTCCCAATCTTCGATGAAGAACTCCTCGGTCGAAACGACGTCGACCAGGTCGCGGATCGTCGTCATCTGTTGGGTCACGGCCGCGTCTTTGAACTCCGGAATCGCATGAAGCATCGATTCGACTCGCTCGATCACCCAGCTCGAAGCCTTCGGCCTACTAGAACCTCCGAAAGCACGGCGAACCGCCTGTTCGGGAGGGGAGCCAAGTGCGACTGACGCGTTGACGTAGATGTCGGGTGCCAGGACGACGTCCATGAGGAAACTCTAACATGTAGTTGAGGTAGGCACATTGTTCTCGGTAGCAAAGGTGATCTCGTACATCGAGGCTGGCCAAAACGTCGGGAAGGTCCTACTGACGCCATGTCATGCCGGTGCGCGTTTGTTTCGTTTGTCTAGGTAACATCTGTCGGTCGCCCACGGCCGAAGCGACGATGGGCCGATTACTCGAGGAAGAGCGCCTCGGTGGTCAGATCGAGATCGACAGCGCAGGTACAGGGGATTGGCATCTTGGCGAACCGCCAGACAAGCGCGCAAAAGCGGCTGCCAAACGCCGGGGCATCGATGTGGGCGGGCGCGCCCGTCGCGTGGACCCGGACCACTTCGATCGCTTCGACTATGTGATCGCGATGGACCGGTCGAACCGAAGCGATCTCTTGCAACTCGCTCCGAACGCAGCGGGCAAAGCCAAGGTCAAACTGTTTCGCAACTACGACCCTGACTCACCACGCGACGCGGACGTTCCGGATCCTTACTACGGCGAGGGCGACGGCTTCGAGACGGTGCTGGACATCTGCGAAGCCGCGTGCCGCGGGCTCCTACAGGACATCCGAGAAAATCATTCTCTATGAGCCCGGAGTTGCGCGCCAAGCTCGCCAGCGATCTCGGGGCCGACGTGCTCGCTACGAACCGACTGAGCGGCGGGGACATCAACGACGCGTTCGAGGTGTCGCTCGTCGGTGGCACGCGAATTTTCGTCAAGACGCACGCCGATCCGCCGCCGGGCATGTTCGGGGCGGAGGCGCGCGGACTTAATTGGATCCGGGAAGCCGGGGTGGTCTGCATCCCGAGCGTTGTGGCCGTCTCGGACGAGCGCCCCGCGTATTTGGCGCTCGAATTGCTTTCGTCCGGGCGGCGTCGTCCGGATTTCGACGAGCGGCTCGGACACTCGTTGGCGGCCCTTCACGGGTTTGGCGCGCCTTGTTTCGGGCTCGACCACGATAACTTTATCGGGCGCCTCCCGCAGGCGAACAGCCCCGCTGACGATTGGGCGGCGTTCTACAGGGGGCGCCG
>CAYZDM010000238.1:0-5432 GCA_964476875.1 uncultured Sandaracinaceae bacterium
TCTCGACCAGCTTCGAGAAGGCCTCGAGGCGATCGCCGGTGACTTGATGGTCGACATCAGCATCGGCGAGCCCGACTAACGCATTCGTTCGAGCACGCGGGTAGCGGCGCAACAGTTGCCGCGCAGCCTCTGCTTTTTCGCCAGCGCTCATCCACATTCTCAACGTGGCGAACCGGTAGATCGCCCGGATGTTCGGGAACAGCGCCAGATAAATCTGCCACGCTCCGTCGTATGCGGTCACGTCCAACGCGAACGCCAGTTCCTCGTCCTCCACGAGCGGGGCTGTCCCGCCGGTCCGCTTATCCAGCAAGAGGCGAATCAAGCGATCAACAGCGTGCGCGCGACCCTGCGGCTCCTTGCTGCCCGCGGGGTTGAACGAGTGTCTTCGGCGAGTCCAGCTCTTGCGCCAGCGTTGATCCCAAGCGTAGAGAAGCGTGTTGTCGAAGTGGGCGAGCGCGATGAGGCGGCTCCAGCGCATGCACTGCCGCACCGTTCCGCTCGCGCGGAGATTCACTTCCGGGACGTCGTCCCGTGTGATGGGAAGCCGTCGAGTTTCGAAACGCTGTTCGAGCCATGCGAACTCCCCGGGGAACTCGTTCGCCGCAATCTGAAGCGGGTAGCTGGGCTGCTTTCCGAGGTCGAGCGCGACGTCCTTCAAATCGTCGAAGATCTGAAACGCTGACAGAAGATATCCCCAACGTCGAATCGCCATCACGTGCCGGGAAGGCTCGAGGCCCAATAACCGCGCGCGCAGATCGAGCCAAAGCATCATGACCATGTTGTTCTTGCGATAGAAGTGCCAAGCGGTGGCTTCGAGCGGCATCTGATCCGCGCGCCGATCCGGCGCGGACTTGCAAAGCTCGGCTTCGTCCAAATAGGTTTGGAAGCAATGATGCAGGAACAGATGCGTGGCGTGCACGATCGCCACGCTCGACTTCGCCAGCAGTCCGTCGATCGTCATGGCTAGCTCGTCGAGTGCGTCAAACAGTGCTGACAGCGTGATACCGAACTTGGTCGTGTGTGCATCTGGGTTCACCCCCGCTTCGCGAAGGTGAGCGAGGGAAAGGTCGCACAGTGGGCGGCTGGAGGCGTCGTCGCGATAGACCGAGCTAACCAAGCGACCCGCCGCGCCGTGATCCCCCGCGGCCACCGCGAGTTCGTCGAGAAATTCGTCGGCGAGCTGCATGTAAAGGAAGGCGACATCGGCCAGCGCCACCGAAGTCGCGAATCGAGCAACCCCCGCGCCCTTGAACGCAAAATTGTCGACCAATGGCCCAATCTGCTCGATCGCAAAGAAGGTTTCCCGCAGTGCTGGCTCTCTGAGAACGACGGGGGGAAGGAGGTGCCGAACCCGTCGACGTCGAGTCCAGTAGAGCGGCAGCGTCGCGCCATGGCGAAAGAAATCTCGATTCTGCTGCAGGCGTTCGGCGCGAATGGTCTTGCCTGGGCGCGCCTCACGAAGCTGCTCCCAGCGCGCCGTCAGCTGTCCAATGTTTGTGGTGGGGACAGCGTTCGCGTTCCGCGAGTTTGGTGCCGGGTGCAGCAGAAGGGTCGTTTCGTACCGAAGCCGTGTTTCCTCGGAGTTGTCCTCGTCCACTGCGGCATCCGCGAGCGTCGACTCCCAGCTCTCGAGCTTTTCCAAGAGAGCTACGGCCTCGCCGCGTGTCGCTGCGCCCCCGTCAGTGTGGAGAACGGCTAGCCTGATGCTCAGCACGTCCTCGAGGCTCCTCCCAATAGGGCCCAGCGCGCTCAGGTCCGCACGCATGTAAGGATGCCGAGCAAGGACGCCCTCGATGCGCCGCAGCACGCCGCGTTCTTCGTCGTTGAAAGAGGGCATCGTGATGGAAGTAAGCAGGGTCATCGGACGAGGGCGGTTGTGACACGGCGAACTGGTGAACTCCAACTCCCGCCCGCTTGGTGCTAGGGTCGGGATCGAATCGATGGCAAGCACAGGCGGAAAAGCAAGTTGGCGCACCCCTTTTCGTCGCATCGCGATGGCCACCGAGAACGCGCTCGAGCTTGTGAGGCTCGGACACTTTACCGATCCGGAGCACGCGCCTTACAAGGTCGCGCACGAAATGCGCATCGCCCGGCTGCGGCGCTACGGGGGAGACGACAATCGGCCTACCGTCGCCGCCCCCTTGCTCCTGATCCCGCCGCTCATGGTGACCGCGGAGATCTACGATGTTGCACCCGACATCAGTGGGGTCACAGCGCTCACCGACTTGGGGCTCGACGTTTGGGTGATCGATTTTGGTTCACCCGAGAACATCGACGGGGGCATGGAGCGTACTCTCGACGATCACCTCCACGCCGTGAATGACGCGATCGATTGGGTCCGCGACCTGACGGGTCATGACGTCCACGTTGTCGGCTACTCGCAAGGGGGCATGTTCGCGTATCAAGTCGCTGCATTTCGCGCCTCGGAGGGTATTGCCTCGTTGGTGACCTTCGGCAGCCCGGTCGACATCCACCGCAACCTCCCCAAGATCGGCGACACGGTCGCCGGCCGAATGTTCGAACTGGCTCAGGGCGCCGTCGATGTCCCGCTCGACAAGCTAGGCGGTCTCCCTGGAGCTCTGACGAGCACGGGTTTCAAGCTGCTGGCGGTGCACAAAGAAGTCGGTCAACTCGTGGACTTCGTTCGCAAGCTGCACGATCGCCAGGCTCTCGAGAAGCGCGAGGCGCGACGACGCTTTCTTGGTGGCGAAGGGTTCGTCGCGTGGCCGGGTCCCGCTCTGAAGAAATTCATCGACGAGTTCGTCGTGCACAACCGAATGTTGTCGGGCGGCTTCGTCGTGGGCGGCCGCACGGTCACGCTTGCGGACATCACGTGTCCTGTCCTGTTCTTCGTTGGCGAACGCGACACCATCGCCAATGCATCGGCGATTCGCGCTATCCGAGGTGCTGCCCCCAACGCCGAGCTTTTCGAGGTGACGATGCGCGCCGGGCACTTCGGCCTCGTGGTCGGCAATCAGGCGATGTCGTTCACTTGGCCGACGGTGGCGAGTTGGATTCGCTGGCGCGAGGGGGTTGGCCCCGAACCTGCAGCGCTCCAGGCTCCCCCGCCCTTGGAAGAGGCCGAGGAAGCGGGCTTCGATGAAGTCGACTTTGATGTCGAGCTCTTCTACCGCACCGTCGTCGGGACCGTCGGCGCGTGGTGGCAGAGGCTCGGTCGAGCGACGGCAGATCTAGGAGAGCAGTTCGATAGCCTTCGTTGGCAGGTGCCCCGGCTCAGTGTGCTCCAGCAAATGGGTCCAGACACTCGCGTGAGTTTGGGGCTGGCTCTCTCCGAACAGGCGGCGTCCAATCCAGACGGGACCTTCTTTCTTTGGGAAGGTCGCGCATTTTCCTACGCGGATGCAGACAGAAGAGTCAACAACGTCGTGCGCGGCTTGATCCGCTCCGGCGTTCGACGAGGGGAACCCGTCGCCGTGCTCATGGGGCCTCGTCCAAGCTATCTGTCGGTCACCGCTGCACTGAGCCGTCTAGGGGCCGTGCCGATCTTGCTAAGCCCCGATCGTGACGCCGCGACGCTTGCCGACGCCATTCAGACATCTGCGGCTCGGTTCCTCATCGCGGATCCGCAGAGTGCGGCCCTCGGGAAAGAGTTGGCTGATGAAGTGCTCGTCTTGGGGGGCGCGCAGGAAGAGCGGGTGCTTCCGCCCGGTGTCACGGACATGGAGATCATCGATCCCGACGCCGTAGAGCTGCCCGATTGGTATGAACCCAACCCGGGTTGCGCGCGCGACCTGGCGCTCGTCATGCTGACTGCCGGCCGTGGCAAGAAGCCGCGAGCTGCGAAGATCACCAATCAACGATGGGCCTTCTCGGCATACGGTGCCGCAGCTGCGTGCACGCTGTCCCCTCGCGACACCGTGTACTGCTGCCTGCCACTGCATCATCCGGCAGGCATGCTGGTGACCGTCGGCGGAGGTCTCGTAGGTGGCTCTCGTCTGGCGCTATCCACGGGCTTCGACCCCGACACCTTTTGGGATGAAGTCCGTCGATATGGCGCGACAGTGGTCTTCTACGCGGGTGAGATGTTGCGGGAGCTTCTGCGGGCACCGCCATCCGCCGCCGACAACGAGAACCCTATTCGTCTCTTCGCGGGTAGCGGCCTTCGACACGATGTGTGGCAGCGAATCGTCGATCGTTTCGGGCCCGTCGGCATTTTGGAGTTCTACGCGGCGACTGAAGGAAACGCAGTGCTCGCCAACGCCTCTGGCGAGAAGGTCGGCGCACTCGGACGACCGCTTCCTGGTAGCGCCGAGGTAGCGATTGCGCGCTACGACTTCGAATCCGGGGAGTTCGTCCGAGACGAGCACGGGCTACTGGTTCGCTGTGAAACGGACGAGCCGGGGTTGTTGATCGCCCGGCTCGACGCGGATCATCCACTTGCCAGCTTCACCGGAGGCGACGAGGCCGGTCGGCGCCTCCTCCGCGGAGCCTTCGAGCCAGACGACACTTGGTTCGTCACTTGGGACGTGCTGCGCTTCGACGCCGATGGCGACTTCTGGTTCATCGATCGCGTAAGCCGGATGCTGCGCACCGCCACCGGAGTCGTCGCTACGCGAGCGATCGAAGACGCGCTCTATGCGTTCGCTCCGCTGCGTCACATCGTGGTCTTCGGAGTTCAGCGTGACGAGGTCGACCATCCCGTGGCGGTCGTGGTCACAGATGGGAACCGTGGCTTGAATCTGGGGGCTTGGAACGAGTTCGCCGCGGGGTTGCCTCCGAGCCAGCGTCCCGCGTGGGTGAAACGAGTCGAACGAATTCCCATGACCGACGGCTTTCGTCCCGACAAAGCCGCTTTAGAATCGGGCCAGCTTGACGATGGAGCCGAACTCTTCGTGTACGATCCTGCCACCGGCCGATATCGCGCCGAGTAAGGGCTTTCCTCTCCAACGGTGGGGACTACTGTACAAAAATCGCGCCCTCCCTGGTCTCTTGCTACATACCGTCTCGATGACCGCCCGAGCCTTCCTATTGCCGTTTGCCTTGATGGCGGCGCTCCTCATCGCCTGCGTGAAGCCGGTCAACAACGGCAACGCGTGCTTCGATACGGCCGAATGCCGCGGCGGCTCCGTGTGTGCGGACACCGTCTACGGGAAGTTCTGCCTAAGGAAGTGCACGCAGGAGGACCTGTTGTGCCAGGACGGCGAGTCGTGCTTGCTGGCGGAGGAGCTACCTGATGGGGGCGCTGGAGGTGCCGGTGGCGCGGCAGGGGCTGGCGGGTTCGGCGGAGCAGGCGGGTTCGGCGGAGCAGGCGGAGCAGGTGGCGCGGGCGGAGCAGGTGGCGCGGGCGGAGTCGGTGGCGCGGGCGGTGTCGGCGGTGTCGGCGGAGCCGGTGGCGCAGGCGGCGTTGGCGGGATCGGTGGCGCAGGCGGTGTTGGCGGAGCCGGCGGGATCGGTGGTGCGGCAGGGGCCGG
>CAYZDM010000239.1:0-5391 GCA_964476875.1 uncultured Sandaracinaceae bacterium
CGGGTGGGCTGACATGGAATTCATCAAACCCGGCACCTATTTCGATTTCATGAAGTACCGCGGGCCGGTGATGACCGTCCTCGGTCTGATGGCCACCTTGAGCCTCGTGTCGCTCTTCTACCCTGGTCCCAACTACGGCATCGATTTTGCCGGCGGTACGGAGGTCCAGCTTCAGTTCCAAGGCGACACGGCCCCCGGCGAGATTCGTGAGGCTCTCGTCGATGCGGGCTACGCACGGCCAGACGTGATCAGCGTCGAAGGGAAGCCGAACGAGTACATCATTCGTGTTCGCGAGGTCTCGTCGTTGCCGAGTGATCAGGTCGACGAGATTCGGGCCACGGCGGAAGCGGCGCTTGGACCGAACGTCCTGCGTGAGATGAAAGTCTCCCCCGGTGGCGACAAGATCACGCTCCGCGTCTCGGGCCCCGTCCACGAGCAGCAGCTCCGAGAGGCACTCGAGGCGGGCGGCGCACACGTCCGTTCGATCAACGCCCTCACCGGTAGCCGAGATCCCCGCTACGAAGCCCAGCTCGTCGGCGTCGCTGATGAGCTCACGACTCAGCTCAGTGAGCGGTTCGGCGAACGAGCGCCCGCGGGATTGCTTCGGGTCGAGTGGGTCGGTCCAAAAGCTGGCGAGCAGCTCCGGGACGCGGCGATTCAGTCGCTGCTCTACGCAATCGCGTTCATCATGCTCTACGTGGCGTTCCGCTTCGACCTCCGGTTTGCACCCGGTGGCGTCATCGCGATGCTCCACGACGCGCTCATTACGCTCGGGGTCTACGTCCTCCTACAGAAGGAGGTGAACCTCACCACGGTGGCCGCGCTGCTCACCATCATGGGTTATTCGATCAACGACACGATCGTCGTGTTCGACCGTATTCGTGAGAACATGGTGCGCGTCCGCGACAAGAGCCTTCGGGAGCTGATCAACATCAGCACTTCGCAGATGTTGTCGCGCACAATCGTCACATCGCTCACGACCCTCTTGTCGGTCTCCGCGTTCTTCTTCCTCGGCACTGGGGTCATCCAGGACATCGCCTTCGCGCTTGGCATCGGCATCATGGTCGGCACCGTCTCGTCGATTTTCATCGCCGCGCCGATCACAGAGCTCATGGATCGTCGCTTCTTCAGTCGTTCGCGAGGCTAGCCAGGTGAACCGGTACAGCGTGCGGCCTTCCGATGAACGGGCGGCTGGCATGCTTGCCGATGCATGCGGGCTGGGAGTGACAGCCGCCCAGGTACTCTTGCATCGAGGTTTCCACGATGAGGAGGCCGCGCGTCCGTTTCTCGACTCCACCCTCCGCGGCTTGAGCTCTCCGGAGCCCATGGCCGATAGAGCGATCGCATCCGAGCGGATCGCACGGGCGATTCGCGCCAAGGAGCGCATCGTCGTGTTTGGCGATTACGATGTCGATGGCACGACATCGGCGGTGATCCTCAGCGAGGTGATCGCGGCGCTCGGCGGTGAGGTGCGCACCTTGATCGCCGACAGGTTTCACGGCGGATATGGGCTCAGCGATCAAGCCCTCGAGCGATGCCTTGCCGAACGGCCCGGTCTCCTGGTGACCTGTGACTGTGGCTCGAGCGACCATCCCCGAATCGCGAAAGCCTCGGCAGGGGGCGTCGATGTCATCGTGGTCGACCACCACCTCGTGCCCAAGGAAACCCTACCGGCCTTCGCATTTCTCAACCCGCATCGTCCGGAATGTGGCTTTGCCTACAAGGGCCTGTGCAGTGCGGGGCTCGCCTTTTCGCTGGGTGCCGCGCTCCGCTCCGAACTCGGTACCCAGCTCGACCTTCGTGCCTGGCTCGACCTCGTTGCGATTGGCACGATCGCTGACCTCGCACCGCTCACCCAAGACAACCGTCGCCTGGTTCGGGCTGGCTTGAAGATGATCGGCTCGGCAGATTCGCGACCCGCGCTCGTGGCTTTGCGGCAGGCCGCCAAGATCCCGGAGTCGGCTGAGCTCACTGCGCGCGATGTCGCGTTTCGTTTCTCGCCGCGGCTCAACGCGCCGGGTCGATTGGGGGAGGCTGACCTCACGCTTCGATTCCTGACGGCTCGCACGGCGAAAGAGGCATGGGGCTTGCTTCAAGAGGTCGAATCGAAGAACGACGAACGCAAGACAATCGCCAACGAAGCCACCGACGAGGCCCGTGCCCAGGTCGTCGAGCTCTACGGGGATGCCCCTGAGGAGGGTGTCGTCGTTGCCAGCGAAGGCTGGCATCGTGGTGTGGTTGGTATCGTCGCAGCGCGCCTGGTCGATGCGTTTGGCGTTCCTGCGGTCGTGATCGCCTTCGACGGTGAAGAAGGCCACGGAAGCGCGCGAACGACCCCCGACTTCGACGTGTACGGCGCGCTCTCCCAGTGCGCGTCCGACTTGAGTGCTTGGGGTGGTCATCACGCTGCGGCGGGGCTCTCCCTTACGAAGAACGCGCTCGACTCGTTCCGCGCGTCCTTCATCCAAGCCACCCAGGGGGTGGGCTCCGGCGCCCGGCAGTCCATAGAGGTCGACGTGGCCCTCGGCGGGGCCTTCCGTGTTCCCAGTGTCGAGGATCTTCAGCGGCTCGGTCCGTTCGGAGAGGGTTGTCCGGTACCGAAGTTCCTGATCGATGCGCATGTCGTCGAGGCCACGGGGGTCGGCGTGGATGGCGTCCACGGAAAGCTCCGACTGCGGGTGGGCCAAGATTCAATCCGCGCGTTCGCACCGGGCCTGTTTTCGCGCATTGAAGGCCGGGACACTCTTCGACTCGTCGGTGAGTTCCAGCCTGACCACTGGATCGGCGGGCGCGCGGTCGAGTTTCTCGTGAACGACGTGCTCGACTAGCGACCGGTCCACTGGGGCTCGCGCTTCTGGAAGAATGCAGCGAGGCCTTCTTTGGCGTCTTCACTATTGAGCACGGCGTAGAGCTGATCGCGAAGGTAGGGGAGGGCTTCTTCAACGGACATCTTGCGCTGCTCGTTGAAGGCGTTGAGACCCATTCGCATCGCGTTCGGGGATTGCTTCGCCAGTTTCCCGGCCAACTCGGCGATCCTCGCGTCGAGCTGGTCGTCTGGGACGACTTCGGTCAGCAAGCCGATCTCTTTGGCCTTGGCCGCGGTGATCTTCTCTCCCAACAGGATGAGCGTGAGGAGGTCCCTCGAGTGAACGACTCGCTGGAGCACGGCCATGATCATCATCGGGAACAACCCGCGCTTGATTTCCGGCGTTCCGAGGATGGCGCTCTCGCACGCGATGGCGAAATGACAGCAAGCGACGATTCCCATCGCGCCGCCCATGACATATCCCGGGATTCGCGCGACAATGGGCTTCTTCAGGGCGTCCAATCGAAGCAGCAAGTCATCGAACTCGCCCTTCTTCTCGAGCTGGCCGCGGTCCCCTGTCATCCCTTTCAAATCCGCCCCGGCGCTGAACGCGTTCCCAGCGCCAGTGAGCACGATGACCCGAACATCCTCCGCGGCTTCGGCATCATCGAGGGCCCAAAGGAGCTCGTTCACCAAGGCCTGACTGAGCGGGTTCTTCTTTTCGGGCTTGTTGAACGTCAAAGTGACGATGTGCCCGTCCTGCTGGACCAGCAGGGATTGATAGTCGCGCGCCTCCATGTCGGGATTCTTGGTCGGCTATTCTACGAATTCAAGGTGAATGATTCTGCATGTAACGTCGCGTGGTTGCAGCCATTTCACCCTCCGTGTAGTGTTGGCTGACACGCAGCTGGAGGGGAACGTGAGCTGGGATCGGATCGGGTGTGCGCTTGCTCTGACGGCAGTTGTCTTGCTGTCTGCGGTCCCTCGTGGGGTCGAGGCGCAGGTCGATCCCGCGACCTTCGACAGTATCCGAGCGACCCCGAAAGGGACGATTGGCTTAGGCCTCGTCGGTGCTGAGCTCGGCCTCATCATTCCGTCCGTCTCGGGACTCAACGAAGCCTGGGCCCTGTCGGTCTTTCCGATCGTGGGCGCGACCGGTGGTGCGCTTGCTGGGTACTTCGCGCTGGACAAGCCCGGCCGACAGAAGGGTTCAGTCGCCGCGTTGGTCGTCGGCATGGTCGGTGTGCTTCCCGCCATCCTCGTCACCGTCAAAGGCGTCCGCCAGGAGCGACAAGATCGCTGGGAGCCCGAGCCGCAGATCGACCTGAGAACGGAGAAAGAGCAACGCGCGTTCGAAGTCGCTGAGGCCGGATCGGGGCTATTTCGCCGCTCGCGATCTGGTCTCCGTATCGCCGCGCCAGGCGTGACTTTCTCGCGCAGAGCGCCACAGGATGCGGAAACCGCACGGATGGGCGGTCTTCGTGATCGGACCGAGATGCGGCTTTCCCTCGCGACTGGCGTGTTTTAGCGTTCACCCATGATCACCTCGACGGTGCGGAGAACAGTGCGCGAGCGTGCGCTGCTGTCTCCGGGAGACCACGTTCTCGTTGCGTGCTCCGGAGGGCCCGACTCGACGGTGCTGTTGCATGTGCTGCAGCAGTTAAGGACTGAGTTCGGCATCACGCTTTGCGTGGCCTCGATCGACCACGGCTTGAGGCCTGAGTCGGCATCCGAAGTCGAGCAGGTGGGCGCGTTCGC
Organism: uncultured Sandaracinaceae bacterium; assembly: GCA_964476875.1. Classification (GTDB taxonomy): domain Bacteria; phylum Myxococcota_A; class Polyangia; order Polyangiales; family Houyiibacteriaceae; genus SG8-38. The sequence continues at coordinate 4,565 of CAYZDM010000239.1, forward strand.
GAGTACACTCGGGGTACCGTTTTACTCGGCACGGGTCGACCTTGCCAAAGAGGGTGCCTCGCTTCAGGCCCGCGCGCGCGAACTGAGGTACGAAGCCCTCCAAGAGATCGCACGCGCCCACAACGTCAATCGCGTTGCAGTCGGGCACACTCAGGATGACCAGGCGGAAACCGTGCTGTCACGCATGCTGCGCGGCGCGGGCCTTCGAGGCTTAGGGGGGATCGCGGCGCGCAGGCCAGATGGGGTCGTTCGCCCTCTGCTCGACTGCAGTCGTGACGAGGTGCGAACCCATGCAATGGAGCGAGGGCTTCCTTTCGTCGACGATCCCTCCAATCACCAACGCGGCTTCGAGCGCGTACGGCTCCGTCACGAGGTCCTGCCCGCACTCGTGGCCGAGGACCCGCAAGTGGTTCGGCACCTTTGCTCGCTGGCGGATGAGGCGGCCGATCTCAACGCCTACCTCGAGGCTCGATTGCCGTCGCTGCCGCCTGAGGGGGAGCGACTCATTCCTGTGGATGAGCTGACCGATCTTCCGGCTCCCATCCGGATTCGCTGGCTTCGAAGCTGGATCGAGAGGGAAACCGGCTTAACCCCTAACCGCAGCCACCTGACCAAAGTGGGCCGACTTCTTACGGGTCAGGGGGAGGTCCTGCTAGGATCGGGTTGGTCCGTCAGCCGTGAGAGTGGCGGGCTTTCACTGCAATATCGTGCGCATCGTAGAACACGTAGCCATCGTTCATGACCCTTCGGGGGCCCAATGGTTGCCAAGCGGCCTCCGCGGCCTCACAAAGATGAGAGGGGCTAAGCCCCGCCTCCGCCTTACTCTA
>CAYZDM010000240.1:0-5369 GCA_964476875.1 uncultured Sandaracinaceae bacterium
TTCAGTTGGATAGACGGCCTTGTCGATCAATGTAACTCGATCGATCTCTTCTGGATCTTGGCGATGCTCTCTCGAGGAGGTCACCCGTGGGGGATCCCCTTGACCGTCGCGCGTCGACCACCATAAGCCGCCGCGAGGAGATTCTATGAAGACTGCATCGCTTGTAATCGTGTTGGGTGTCATGGCAGCCGGGTGTGAAGACCCGGGCGCGAAAGTCACGGGCGCCACAGTGGAGGCGGCGAGTGGCCCGGCAGCCTCCGCGCCCGCTGGCAAGGATGCCAAGACGGCGGGGTCACTCGCCATCAGTCCCTCAAACAGCAAGATCGAGTTCGTGGGGGCCAAGGTGACCGCGAGTCATCCGGGCGGCTTCACCGATTTCTCCGGCAAGGTTGATCTCGGCCTTCCAATCGAAAAGAGCCGGATCGAGATCACGATTCAAACCGCTTCCCTCTACGCCGACAAGGAGAAGCTCACAGGGCATCTCAAGTCGCCCGACTTCTTCGATGTCGGCAAGTTCCCGACCGCAACCTTTCGTTCGGAGGAGATCGCGAAATCGGGTGACGCCTACACCGTAGCGGGCGACCTCACGCTGCACGGGGTGACCAAGCGCATTAGCTTCCCGGCCACCATCCAGGCGACCGACGCGGAGCTCAACGCGAATGCGGAGTTCTCAATCAACCGGCAGGACTTCGGGATCAGCTATCCCGGAATGCGCGACGATCTGATTCGCGATTTGGTCGTGCTGAAGCTCTCGTTGAAGCTGCCGCGCAAGAGCTAGCTTCCAGGCAGGGGTGGCCACGGCTGCAGTTCGAGGAGGTCCTTCACGGCGATCTCTCCCGTCTCACGCACGCCGGTGGCCGCATCGGAAATCGTCCAGGTATGCGTGGCCCGACCCATCGGCTGTGACTCGACGAAGATGTGCCGAAGCTCGCCTTCCTCGAACTGGCACTGCCCCTGTACCGCGCGCAGCAGCTGCATGTGGTGTAGGTGGCCATCACCGAAATTCCATCCAACGACGATGCCCGCGATCAGTTCGCCGTCCATATACTCATAGTCGTCGATGTCGTCGACCGCCTTGGGCAGAAGAGATTGCAGGCATCGGCCGTGCAGATGCATGGATCGAAAAGCCAAGACCTTGGAGAGCGTCGCGGCGATCGTCTCTTCGTCGTACAGAGGCCGGAGTTGGTCCGGCACCCTCGGGGCAATCTTCGTGAGGTGGCGGTCTAGCTTCTCGGAGCAATCGCCCTTGAAGAGCCAAACGCTGTAGGCCCAGTTCCCGGCGTAGTAGCGCATCGACGACAAGAACGAGAACCGTGACGGAAAGAGGTTGCCGAGCAGAGGCACCGCGACGAGCATGACGGCTAGGAATGTGATGAGGATGGGCGAGCTGATCGAGAAGGCGCTCACATTCGCGTAGTGGCCGAAGAGCACGAACGCGCCGTAGACCATGATGACGTTCCACTCGATCGGCACACCCATCGGAATGCTGCTGGTGATGAATGTGTGAAATAGAAGCATGACCACGAGCGTGACCGTCGTCGTGATCCCTCCGTCGCTCAGCAGGAGTACCAACGGGAACGTCAGCTCTACGGCGGTCCCCGCGTGGGCCATGAAGTGCGTCAGTCGAGAGGGGCGCAGGTCGTTGGGGTAGCTGCGGTAGAAGAGCTTGCGAAGCGATCCAATGCGCGTCAGCGGGCTGTTGCTCTGCATCACCGCCACCACGGCGGGGAAATGGTGATTGAGCTTCGACGTCGCTGCCCACATCCAGATTGCGACCCATACGAACTTCGACCCAGCGATCCAGTCATAGGGGAACAAGAAGCAAACGAGCGCCACGTAGTAGTGCTCGGCCCGCGACGCGAGGTAGAGGGTCTTGTCGGTGATGCCCAGCAGTGGGAGTAAGACGAGCGGCGGAATCAGCAGTTCGGTCGAAAGCTCGGGTGCGACCAGCGCCCGAAAAAGAAAACCCATGTGCGCTGCGTAGAGAACGACGTCGAGAAGTGTACGCGTCGGTCCACCGAAGACCGGCAACCCGGGAATCAGTGGAACCTTGGTGGTCCCGGGCCGGAGGAAGTACAGCGCGCCTCCGATCGGCGGTTTGTAGCGACCGGTGAGCGGTCCGCTTCCGCACCCGAGGCCGAGCCCTTCGAACACCATGCTCCAAAGCACTGCCTTCTGGAAGGCGATCGGCTCGTAGTACCAGGCGCCGAAGTTGCCGAGGTCGCCCAGGCCTGCCGTGAACGAGCAGAAGAACGTCCACATCCACACGTAAAACGCGATCTTCAGAATGTAGACGAGGTAGATCACGGAGGGCGTGCCGTAGCCCTGGAGCGCCCACGCCTGACACACCATCTTCGTCCGTTCGGCGAACGGTTTCTTCTGCCACTCGCCGATGTCGTACGGAGGCGGAATGGGCTCGAGCGCCTTCATCCGGCGCATCGTATCGACTCGCGTGCGTTCTGTCACCGCCGCCAGAGGACGCAAACATTTCGCGACTTCTCAAACGACCGGTCTGGCTCTAGTGGACCTCTCGTGTCACGTTGGTTCGAGCGAGGATACGATGGGAAAGAAGGAAGAAGCAGCGCCTGGTAAGCCCAAGTTGAAGAAGGCCGACTACAACCAGGCTTTGGCGGATTTTCAGGTGGAGCTGGTCAAGCTTCAGAAGTGGATCCAAACGAAGGGCCTCAAGGTTGTCGTCATCTTCGAAGGACGCGATGCGGCCGGGAAGGGTGGGTCTATCAAGCGGATCACGCAGAGCCTCAACCCGCGCGTCTGTAGAGTCGAAGCGCTCGCCAAACCCACGGAGCGAGAGCGCACGCAGTGGTATTTTCAGCGCTACGTTCAGCATCTGCCGGCGGCGGGTGAGATGGTTTGCTTTGATCGCAGTTGGTACAACCGTGCTGGCGTCGAACGTGTGATGGGGTTCTGCACCGAGCAGGAGTACCGTGAGTTCCTCCGATCCTGTCCGGAGTTCGAGCGAATGCTCGTGCGCTCGGGGATCATTCTGATCAAGTACTGGTTCTCGGTCAGTGACGATGAGCAGGAGCGTCGTTTTCAGAAACGCATAGAGGACCCGGTTCGGCGCTGGAAGATCAGCGAAGTGGACCTGCAGTCGCGCAAGTTCTGGATCGACTACTCGAAGGCCAAGGACGAGATGTTTGCACACACTGACATCAAGCAGGCGCCCTGGTACGTGGTTCATGGAGACGACAAGCGGCGCGCGCGGTTGAATGTCATCGCGCATTTTCTGAGCTTGATCCCCTATCAGGAGGTGCCTGTACCTCGTCTCAAACTCCCGGATCGGCAGAACAACATCAAGTACATTAGGCCGCCGATTGGCGACCAAACCTTCGTGCCCGAGGTGTTCTGAGTCACGAAGCTGCGCCTGAAGGCATTGCGGCGGCGTTGGGCAGGCCCCAGAGTACGGGGATTGGCCCCGCGCTTTCGACTGCTTGCATGACTTCTTCCACCCGTCGCCTTCATCCCCGCGCCGCGATCGTCGCGCTGAGTCTCGCTCTGCTGGTCACGGTCGGCTGCACGGGGCTCCTTCAGAACATCGGCGCCCGTTGGGTCACACGCCAGATTGCAGCGGAGTTCAACCTCGATGAGGCGCAGACCGAGGCCACACGGGCTTCGGTCGATAGGGTCATTGCGGCGGCGCCTGGGGCGATCGGCAGCAAGGTCGACATGCTGGTGGCCACGGTCGACGCGGCCATTGCGAAGGGCCTGACCGACAAGAAGCTTCGGGGGATGGAGCGTCAGGTCGACGGACTTCTCGACGTGGTAGCCGGCACCATCATTGATGAAGCGGCGCCGATCCTTGCCACGCTTCGAGACGAGCAGATCGATTTCGTCGAGGCACGCATTCGCACCCGCCTCGATGAGGCCGCGAAGGAACTGGCAGAGCCCAAAGACGAACGCATGGAGAAGCGGCAGGACGAGTTCGTCGATGCCGTGGAGGACTGGTCGGGGAGCCTGACGGATTCACAGGAGACCGCGCTGCGCAGGTTTGTCGGGGGCCTTCCTGATGAAGCCCCGGCGCGCCTCGCAACCGACGAGCGCCGAGTCGAGCGAATGAGCGCGCTGTCCCGTAAACATCCAGGCGCTACCGCCATTCGAGACGGGCTCTGGAACGAGTGGAAAACCAGGGAAGACTGGGGCGCGGACGCCCGCCCACCGCAAGCACGACGCACCCAAGGCCGCGAAGCACTCCTCTTCGTCTACGGCATTCTCAGCGCAGAGCAAAAAGTCCACGCCAGCGAACACCTCCACGAGCTCCACGCCAAAGCAAAATCCTTCCTAGCCGCCTCCGGCACCTAGAAAAGGGGTCAGACCCCTTTTCTAGAAGAGCCAGCCTACGAAGAACTTGAAGACGTGCGAGTTCGTTCGGAACTCGGTCGCAGTCATGCTGTTCATGCCGATCGTGTAGCTGAAATCGAAGTTCAGTGGCCCGAGGTCGACCTGGCTGCCCAAGCGTAGACCAGCGAGGTAAATTGCCAGCGGATATCCGGGGATGTCTTTGGGCTTAAACTTGTAGGCCTTGCGATTTCCGTTGATGTCCGCGAAGCCCCGAATGTTGAATGTGCTGATCCAGCCTCCGTACAAGAAGAGCTTGAAATAGGGGTTCTTGTAGGGGACGTAGCCGGCGATTATCGGAATCTCGAGCTGGTTCATCCTAGCCCGCTGGCCCACAAGAGCGGTCGGAATCGGATCTCCCTGCGCGCGGGCGATGTACTGGAGCTGCTCGCCGATGTCGAAGTAGAACCGGCTGAAGCCGATGTCTATCTCCCCGAAGATTTTGCCCGCGGTTACGCGTGCTCCGAGTTGCATGCTCCAATTGGCGAAAGTCGCGGGATGACGGCCGCCGACCGTGACCTCCTCGGGCGGGTTCACGTCGTTGAGCACCAGGGTGATGTCCGGAAGTCGCGGCACGAGGGTCGTGCTGCCGACACCGACGGCCACTTTGACGTCCATCTTGGGCACCGCCGATGCGGAGCTTGGGACGAGCACCCAGGCCGTCGCGCAGACGGTGAGCAGTGCAAGGGCTGGAGCTAACTTCTTCATTCGATAAACAACCATCAGAGTTTTCACGCCAGCCTTACGCCGGGAACAGGTACTCATTCCCGTCGAGCACGAAATGCTTGTCCATGATTCGTGGCCACATCGGCTTGACCTTCAGCTTGTCTTTCTGCCACTCCTCGTGTTCCTCGTGGAGCTTCTGATACAGCTCCGGCATCTGCTCCTTGAGGTTGATCTTCTCGGACTGATCGGTGGAGAGGTTGTAAAGCTCGGCCCAGCCGTCGCGCGTGCTGAGAATGAGCTTGTAGTCACCATCGCGGAGCGCCCAGATGTGGTCAGCACGCCAGAAG
>CAYZDM010000241.1:0-5352 GCA_964476875.1 uncultured Sandaracinaceae bacterium
GAACTCGTGCGGTCCGGGGCGTAGCACGCCGGGATCACACGGGTCAACGGGGCAATTGATGCCTTGACCAAAGTCTCCCTGGCCTTTAGCCCCGGTCCCGAGAGTTCTGTGACGGATAGTCTACGCTTCATCCCCCTAGGTGGGCTCAACGAGGTCGGCATGAACTGCGCCGCTCTGGTCTGCGGCGACACGACGATCGCCATAGACTGCGGCATCGGTTTCACTGATGAGGATGGTGCCGAGCTGGTTCACCCCGATTTCCGGTGGCTGTTGGCTCAGCGGGACACCCTCCGAGCGATCGTGATCACGCATGGTCACGAGGACCATATCGGCGCCCTGCCCTATTTCCTCAAGGAGCATCGAGTCCCTGTCTATGCACCCCCTTACGCCGCTGCGCTGATCGAAGATCGCCTTGCGGAGCACCGCCTCAAGAATGTCGACCTCCGGGTGACCCCAGCCGGCAGCCGAGTTCAGATCGGACCCATTTCGGTCGAGCGCTTCGCCGTTCACCACTCGATCGCCGATGCCACTGGCCTCATCTTGGATACGCCGGTCGGCACCGTCATCCACACTGGCGACTTCAAAATCGAAACGGACCCTTGCGAAGGACAGCGGTTCGACCGCGCGCGACTGGAAGAGGTGGCAACTCATGGAGTGCGCCTCCTCCTCAGCGACTCGACCGGCGCCGACGTCGAAGGCCGTTCCCGACTCGAGCGTGACGCCGAAGCCGCACTCGAGGAACGGGTCGCTCGTTGCCCGAATCGCGTCGTGCTCGCCACGTTCTCGTCCAACGTCTTTCGCTTGCGGGCGGCACTCCGAATCGCACGGGAGCAAGGCCGCAAAGTCTGCCTCCTCGGCATGTCGGTCAACAAGCACACCGAGACCGCGCAGGCCCAAGGGTTGATCCCACCGATCGACAGTTTGTTGATCGCGCCCGATGAAGTGAGCTCGTTGCCACGGAATCAGGTCATGATCTTGGCGGCGGGCACGCAGGGGGAGCGCCGGTCCGGCCTCACTCGCCTCGCACGCGACGAACACCACCTTCTCCAAGTCGAAGCAGGTGACACTGTCATCCTCTCGTCCCGCATCATCCCCGGCAACGAACTCGGCGTACTGGATGTGATCAATCGGTTCGAGCGCCGCGGCCTGGAGGTCATCACGCGGGACGCGCATCCAGAAGTTCACGCCAGCGGACACGGCAGCCGCGAAGAGCAGCGCACGATGATCCAGATCGTGCGACCCGAAGCGTTCGTTCCTGTCCACGGCACCCATCATCATCAACGCCGCCACCTCGAACTCGCCTCGGAAGAGGGCATCGAAGAAACTCAACTCGTCGAAAACGGAAGCGTCCTCGAGCTGACCCGTGACACGTTGCGCATCGTCGACTCGGTTCCGGTCGGGCGTGTGTACATCGACCGCATGCAACCGATCACCGATGAAGTGATGGCGGAGCGCCGGGCGATGGGCTCAGGTGGACTAGTCGCGCTGCTGGTTTCACTCCGTTCGGGCCGGGTTCGCGAGCTCCCTCAGATTGTATCCACCGGGGTGTTCGGCGGCGAAAACCGTGTGCGCGCAGAGCAGAAGATCGCCGAACAGGTGCGAAACCGCCTCAAGGGGCAACGCTTCGAAAGCCCATCCGAGGCGGAAGACGCCGCAATTGAGGCCGCTCGACGCTTCTTGGTACACAATCACCGAAAGCGACCTCTGATTGTCGCGAACGTGATTGGGGAAGCATGAGCCAATGGGCCGCTTGGCTGGCAGCTGCTCTCATCCTGAGCGGTTGTCACCGCCAAGCCAACACGGAGTCGAGCACAGCGCCCGCTTCCACCGAAACCACGAACGGCTCGTCGAGCGAGCCGGAGCCCAACCAAAGCACCCCAGTGCCGGCCGGCCAGGCTCGAGTGGCGACGGCAAAGGAGCGCGCCTCGATCGAGGACCTCGTTCACGCCGCGGAGACTGTGCGTCAATTGAAACTCCGACGCCCGGTCACAATTGAGATCGAAGACGGCGACGCGATCACCAACAGCCTGCGCGCACAGATCGACGAAGCGGAGATCGAGCGTGCTCGGGTCGTCTACGGGGCCCTCGGCCTCCTGAACACGGAAGACGACCTTCGGAGCATTTTCGCGGGCGTTCTTGGCGAGCAAGTCATCGGATACTACGATCCGGAAACGGGCAGGCTAGTCATACGCGAAGACGTCATGGCAGGGTTGGCGGGCGCGTTCGGGCCGGAACAAACCCAAGAGGCACGCCTGGTCCTCGTGCACGAGCTGGTGCATGCCCTGCAAGACCAACGACTGGGGCTAGCTCAGTCTTACGAACAGGAACGCAGCGCTGACGCCGACAACGCGTTCCGTGCCGTCGTCGAGGGCGACGCTACGCTGGCTATGCTCGCGCAGGCGCTGCGACAACAGGGGATTCCCTTGTCGGCTGCGACGGCTGGGATTCAACAGATGGGCGACTACGTCGATCTCAACGCGCTCGTAAGGGGGGAGAAGCTCGACGACGCCCCCGCGATTATTCGCGTCACCCTGATCGCGCCCTACCTGCGAGGCCTACAGTTCGTTGCCGCGGTTCAAGGACGAGGCGGCTGGCCTGCCGTCAACAACGCACATCGCCGAGCCCCGAGTACCACCGAGCAAGTTCTCCACCCGGAAAAATACTTCGCGCGCGAGCCCGGAGAGGCGATTCAGATTCCAGACAACGAAGCCGTCCTGGCGGCAGGATTCAAACGAATCGAGGAAGATACACTCGGCGAGTTGGAGCTGAGTGTGTACCTCGGCCAACCGTTGCCGTCCGGAACTGATGACGAAGCGGCAGCGGGGTGGGGCGGCGATTCGTTGGCCGTCTACGCCCGAGGACAGGACGTCGCCGTGATCTGGTGGACCACCTGGGACAGCGACACCGAAGCCGAACAGGCATACGGCGCAGCCCGAGCAGTCTCGCCCAAGAACTCCAAAGCGCGGGTCGAGCGCAAGGGCCGGGCTGTCCTCATCGTACGGGGTCTACCAGCCAAGCTTCATCGGACGGTTCGGAACGACTTCACCTCGTTTGCGCGCAGCATCAAGTCGAAGCCGGCGCCACCCGACCTCCGACCCAGCCTCATCTATTGAGGTTGTCGCCATGGGCGCCCCAAGCTAGGAATCGCCGATGGAACGCGCCTCCTGGGACGAATACTTCATGGATATCGCTGTGGTAGTCGCCAGGCGGTCGACCTGCCCCCGCAAGCACGTCGGCTCGGTGATCGTTCGCGACAAAACCATCCTCTCGACCGGGTACAACGGCTCGGTCCGAGGGCTGCCCCACTGCGACGAGATCGGACACATGATGGTCGATGGTCACTGCGTGCGGACCATCCACGCCGAGGTCAACGCGATCATCCAGGCTGCCAAGAACGGCTCCCGAATCGATAGCGCCTCCATTTATGTCACCGCGTCGCCATGTTGGAACTGCTTCAAGGCGATTTGCAACGTCGGCATCAATCGAATCGTCTTCGAGGAGTTCTATCGAGACGAGCGAATCTTCGAGGTTTCTCAATCGTTGGGCATCGAGTTGGTCGAACTCCATCGCGAGAAAGCCATCCCCAAGGCTGCACCTTGACGGGTCTCGCGCTCGGCTGTACGAACCGCGCCTGGCAGACCGCCTAAAAACCAATGCAATCTGAAATTCGTGAGATCAGCCCGGTGCTGGTGGAGGTCACGGTCGAAGTACCGTGGGACCGCATCCACAAGGACCTCAACGACGCCTACCGAGAGATAGGCAAGACCGCCCGCGTTCGCGGCTTCCGTCCAGGCAAGGTTCCTAAGGACGTGCTGCGACAGGTGTATGGCCGCCAAGCCGCCGCCCAGGTCACCGGTGCGCTGGTGGAACAGGGACTGATGCATGCGGTTCAGGAGCACGAGCTTCACATTGTGGCGCAGCCTGAGATGGAAGCGGCGCCTGAGTTCGAGCAGGGCAAGCCACTCACCTTCAAGGCCAAGGTCGAGGTGCGCCCCAAGATCGACGAGGTGGTGACCGAAGGCATCGATGTGTGGCAGCGCCCCATCGACATCCCAGATGAGGACGTCGACCGGGAGATCGAGCAGCTGCGCAACCAGCATGGCGAGATCCAGGTTCCTGATCCGATGCGTGCCGCTAAGGACGGCGATCTGGTCACGATCGACTACACCGTTTTGGTCGACGGCGAGACCAAAGACGACCTTGGCGCCGAAGGCCGGCAGGTCGAGATCGACGACGAGCATTTGTTGCCCGCCCTCAAAGAGGGACTGCTCGGGATGAAGCCCGGCGACGAAAAGACCGTCGACATGGACTTCGAGGACGACCATCCGAACACGGAACTACAGGGCAAGACCGCGCAGTTCGCGATCACGGCCAAGGAGCTTCACGAGAAGCTACTCCCAGAACTCGACGACGAGTTCGCAAAAGACTGTGGCGACTATGAAACGCTCCTCGAACTCCGGCTGAAGATCCGGGAAGGCCTGGAAGGCTCGGCAAAGCAGCGAAACGACGCGGAGTTGAAAGACCAACTGATCGACGGGCTGATCAAGGCCAACGACATTCCTGTTCCGCCGTCGATGGTCCAGCAGCAACAGCAGATGATGATGTACGAGATGGCTCAGTTCATGCAGATGGCGGGCCAGCAGGGAGCCCCCGGCGGGGACTTCTTCTCTGGAATTGAGGCGCGAGCACAGAAGCGAGTGCAGGCGGGCATTCTCCTGGGGTCGCTGGCACGTCAGGAAGGCATTGACGTCAGCGAAGCCGATCTGGAAGCCAAGTTCCAGGAGATCGCCGACGAGACTGGCAAGCACGTCGCGAAGGTCCGCGCCGACTACCCGGAGGCTCAACGCGACACCCTCGAATCCCAACTCCTCGAAGAGAAGGTCATGGCGCTCCTCACCGAGCGTGCCAAGATCAACGAAGGGGAGCGGCCGGAGCCCGAAACCACGGACGAAGAGCCGGCCAAAGACGAAGGGGAAGAGTCATGAGCGAGCCAACCACCGCGTCGATGTACATGCCTTGGGTCGTCGAAACGACACACCGCGGTGAGCGCCAGTGGGACATCTTCAGCCGCCTTCTCAAGGACCGAATCATCTTTCTCGGCACCGAGGTCAATGACGACGTCGCCAACGGAATCATCGCCCAGATGCTTTTTTTGGAGAGCGATGACCCGGACAAGGAGATCACGCTCTACGTCAATAGCCCCGGCGGTTCGATTACAGCAGGGCTCGCGATTTACGACACGATGCAGTACGTTCGATCACCCGTATCGACCGTGTGCTTGGGTCAGGCGGCATCGATGGCGGCTTGGATTCTCGCGTCTGGCACGACCGGATTGCGCAAGTGTTTGCCCAA
>CAYZDM010000242.1:0-5288 GCA_964476875.1 uncultured Sandaracinaceae bacterium
CAACCAGTCAATGTACCCCGGCACCCGGTACTGAACGTTGTATTGGAGCGTGCGAAAGACATTCGTGAAGAGAGCCACGCACTCCTCTGGCTCCGACGCGCCCATCGGATGGATCGCTTCGTAGTTGGGAGAGAGGCTCTCGAGCTGCTTGAGGACGCGCGTGAGTTGCTCGGCTCGGTCGTCCTTCCCTCGAGAGGGAGGCACCGGGTACATGCTTTCCCAGTACGGCATGGTCCGAGTGTCTGGATCCTGCGCGAGCAACCGGTGAACGAAGGTCGTCCCGGTGCGCATCCAGCCGATGAGAAAGATCGGCGCGGGGATCTCCGTGTCGAGGATCGATGGCGCGTCTCGAATCGTCGCCTCGATCTTGAGATGCTCCGCCGCCATTCGCCCGCAGTCCATCGACGCCGCGATGCGCCCCGAGAGCGTAAGCGCAGCATCCTCGTGCAGTGAGCGCACGAGCGCCTCCAGCGCCGCCAGGGTCTCCGGCCGAGGATCGCCCACACCAGGGTTCTGCCGCTGAGCCTTCGCGAACCACGCTTCAGCCGAAAGCGTGCCAAAACTCGGAATCACGCGACCAATCTGATTGGTGGCCCGATACCACCAAGGTTGTACTCGGCGGGCAGTGACGAATTGCTCCGCCCGCAGGGCCTTTTGTCTTCGGGGCGCCACCCTACATCGCCGCCATGAGCGCATCGCGAAGCGTAGCCCTGTCCCCATCGTGCCCATACGGAAGTGACTCGATGAAGCGATCGAGATCGAAGTCCGGCGCCTCCTTTCGAAGGGCCGTCAAGTACCTGGCGACATCCTCGGGGTCTCCCAACTTGCTCGCCGCCGCCAGTTGGAATGCTCGCTCGCGAACCCTGGGCCCGGTGATGTTCTGTAGGGCGTCGAGGGCATCTCGGTACCTTTCCTGGTGAAACAGCGCTCGCGCAAGATGCGACCAGTACCCCGGCGGGTGATACGGATTCAAACGCATCGCCTTTCGTATCCAACCATCGGCCTCGTCGCACCGTCCCGAATAGGAAAGAATCTCGCCCATCGCGCAGACGGAGCGGTCGTCGTTGGGGTTCAGAAAGAGTCCTCGTTCCTGGTGGCGAATCGCCAAGGGCTGGTTTCTTCGCAACAGCGCGATCTGGGCGAGAATGCGTAGGCACTCGCTGTCCGAGCGGTCGAGTGCGAGGCCGCGATTGGCCGCCGCTTCGGCTTGGTCGAGCAGTTCGTCGTACTCCTTCGGACGAAAATGCATCGCCTGACCGAGGCCGCAGGCAAGCCACGCGTGGGCCTGAGCATACCCCGGGTCGGCCTCGACGGCGTGCTCGAACATGTCGATGGCGGCTTGGCAGTCCTCTCGAGTCCCGCGGTGATGAAGCTCCTTTCCGCGTAGGACGTAGTCGTACGCATCGAGGCGCTCGGAAGGCACACGTCGCGCTTTTGCAAGCCTGGCGGCCTCCACCCGCCCTGCCAAGGTGGAGACGATCGTGGAGGAGAGCTCGTCCTGAACCACGAACACGTCCTCGATCTCGCGATCGAATCGATGCGCCCACAGCGTTGATCCGGCGCGCGCGTCGAGAAGTTGAACGCTGATCCGGACTCGATTTCCCGCACGACGAACACTCCCTCGAACTAGAAACTGGGCGTTGAGCTGCTTCGCCACGTCCTGGTCCGACGCTTCGTTCGCTCGAAATGCGAATGTCGAGCCGCGGGAGATGACTATCAGGGAACTGAAGTGAGACAGCGCCGTGATGATGTCTTCGACGGTGCCATCAACGAAGTAGTTGTCTTCGGACCCAGAGAGATTCTCGAATGGAAGGACGGCAACGGTGGGAAGCTCGCGCTCTGATCTAGCGCTCTCCGGAACCGATGGAAGCGAGTCAGCAGAGGTCGCCTTGCCATTGCCGCTACGAATTCGTTCATAGACGCGCATCGTCTCTTGGCCTGGTTCCGTCCCAAGCTCCCGTGAGAGCGCATCCGTCAGGAACTGATACTGTCGAAGCGCATCGGACCGACGATCGAGGCGCTCGAAGATCTCCATGAGATGCCGGTGTGCAGGTTCACACGCCGGGTCCATCGTGATTCGACGGTTCAACACTTCGACGGCCTCATCAGGGCGTTCGTCGTCGGCAAGGGCGAACGCAAGGCGCTCTATCACGTCGCACGCTGTTCTTCGAAACTGATGCTGCGCGCCGAGAAGCCAGTCGTCGTAGAGCGCCTCGCGCAACACCAGGCCATCTAGAAGGTCATCGCGGTAGAGCTCCATGCACCGTTCGAGGTCGGCGATGTCGTTGCTTTTCGTGAGGGCCTCGAAGTCCCGTGTGTCGACAGTGCAAAGCTCGAGATCCAACGCCAGGGTTTCGCCATTCGAGGCGATAAGTGGTCCAACCGAGCGCCGAATCTTCGACAGGGCTTGCCTCAGGTTGTGCCGAGCCCTCTCGTCCCCCGTGTCGCCCCACAAGAGCGCTGCCAGCCGGTCCCGGCTGTGGGGACGTGCGCTTTCCACGGCCAAATATCCCAGCAATGCCTGCGTTTTCTTACCCGTGACGTCCAGGGGAGACCCGTCCGACCACTGTGCGTTGAACGGGCCCAGGACGTTGAGTCGAAGGGTCTTAGCCATCTCGGACGGATTATAGACGAAGAATAGACGCATCGTAGCCCTCGTTCTGACGCTCGATAAACGGCGGCCGCCCAGGATGGAGATGTCCCCAACGGGACTCACCACAACGAGGAGACCGCCATGACCACAGCCCAGCAAACAGTTCCGACAGAGACCGCCGTCCTACCGAGCAACCTGCAGGCCGCCCGCACCTGGGGTGCCGGCGGAGAGAAGTACGATCAAATTAGTCGCGGGATCGCTGATGCGATCGAGCACGCGGTCGACGTGCTCGACCCACAGCCAGGCGAGCGGATTCTCGACGTCGCCACGGGGACCGGGTGGGCGGCCCGACGCATCGCGCAGCGCGGCGCTATCGTCACTGGAGTCGACCTTGGCGAAGAGATTATCGAGGCTGCCAAGGCCCTGAGCACCGGGATCGACTTTCTTGTAGGCGACGCCGAAGCCCTTCCCTTCCCAGACGACCACTTCGACGCTGTCATCTCTACCTTCGGTGTGATGTTCGCGCGGGACCCGGAAGCGGTCGCGAGAGAGCTCGCACGCGTGGTTCGCCCGGGCGGTCGCATATCCCTCGCCAACTGGGCGATCGGCGGAAGCGTCCACAACATGTTTCAACTGATTCGCTCGTACAAACCGGTCGAATCCAGCCCAGCGCCCTCGCCATTCGAGTGGGGAAGCTCCAAGCGGGTCGCCGAGCTACTCGGAGCGCACTTCGATGTGGAGTTCGAGAGCGGCACGTCGTTCTTCCAGCCCGAGAGCGGCGAAAAGGCCTGGGCCACTTTCTCGACGGGATTCGGCCCGCTGGTGGCCCTCCTCGAAGTCCTCAGCGACGAGAGAGCGGATGAGCTCAAGAAGGAGTTCGTCGAGTTTCACGAAGCGCACCGCATGGGCTCCGGCATCGTCATGCAACGCCCCTACGTCATCGTGAACGCTACCCGCATCAGCGAAAGCCAGAGGGCGTCATGAACCTCCAGCTCATGCCGCGCACGCGAACCCACGATGTCAGTGGCTTCGGTGTCTTCGCGTACGGCGACGCAGGCGAGGCCCACGTGATGGCGCACCGCATGCTCGACGATGGGCGGCATGAGCTCGGCCATCGGCTGCTCGGAGCGTGGCTCGAGGGTCACACTGGGAGCGGCAGCGATTGGACTCACCTTCAGTGGCACATGGCAGTCTTCGAGATAGGCGTCGGCCGGTGTAAAGCGGCATTGGCGCGATTCGAGAAGCAGATTCTCCCCGTCGCCGCGCTCACCGACGACGCGTTGACTGACGCCCCCGCGATCCTGTGGCGTCTTCAGCTCGAGGGACGTCGTGCCCCTGCCGACGCACGAGACCGCCTTCTCACACAGATGGGAATTGGCCTGAGAGCATTCGCCGAGGGCGACTTCGAACTCGCAGCGGGAGTGCTTAGCGCCGCCGCCCCCAAAGTGTCGACACTCGGCGGGAGCCACGCCCAAAACCAACTCTTCACCAGCATCGCCAAGCACAGCTGGACCCAAGCCCAACCACCCACCCAAGCAGCCGCCTAACCCGAAAAAGGGGATAGTCCCCTTTTTCGACGGGTTAATTCGCGGCCGTGCGGTACAACGCGCTTCGTGTCTCCACTCAAACTCGTCTCCCTCGTCGTCCTTGGCGGGATGATGATCTCGATAGGGGTCCTGCACTTCGTGCGACCAAAGCCCTTCGTGCTGATCGTCCCGAAGTATCTCCCGGCGCCGCTGGCCCTGGTCTACATCAGCGGCGCCTTCGAGATACTCGGTGGTGTGGGACTGCTCATTCCCGACACGCGTGTGTGGGCGGCTTGGGGGCTCATCGCCCTATACATCGTCGTGTTCCCAGCGAACATCTACATGCTTACCGACAACATCTCGTTCAACCCGCGGAAGCCGATTCCTCGCTGGGCGCTTTGGGCCCGCCTGCCAATGCAGTTTGTACTGATGGCGTGGGCCTATTCGTTCACCGCGTGAGCGTCAACGGGGTCGGCTCGAACCGATCCAATCGCCGGAGCGCGCTCTTCGCCGCGTAGTAGCCGCACATCCCGTGGACACCGCCGCCTGGTGGCGTCGAGGCCGAGCAGATGAACAGTCGTGGATTCGGCGTGGTGTATGGGTCGAGTCGAGCCACCGGCCTCGTAAAAAGTTGGAACACATCGGCAACCCCGCCTGTGATGGCGCCCCCCACGTTGTTCAGGTTGTATCGATGAAAGTCGTCCGTGTTCATTGTGTGCCGAGCGAGGATGCGATCCTTGAAGCCCGGGGCGAAGCGCTCGACCTGGTTCTCGATCGCCTCGGTCATGTCAACTGTTGAGCCCGCGGGGACGTGACAGTACGCGTAGCCGGTCTGCTTGCCGTCGGGCGCACGGGTCGGATCGAGCTGACTCTGCTGACAGAGCAAAACGTACGGCTTCTCCGAATGGCCTCCGCGGAACATCGTCGCTTCGCTGGCCGCAATCTCTTCGAGCGTGCCACCCAGATGCACGGTCGACGCCTCGAGACAGTCTGGGTCTCTCCACGGAATCGGCCCATCGAGCGCCCAATCGAGCTTGAAGGCGCCAGGTCCGTATCGATAGCGACGAAGCCGGCGCAGATACCCGTTCGGCAGCGCGGGCTCGGCAACGGTCGCGAGCTGATCGGGGCTCGTATCGAAGAGATAGACGCGTGCGGCAGGGAGGTCTGCC
>CAYZDM010000243.1:0-5272 GCA_964476875.1 uncultured Sandaracinaceae bacterium
CGGGCGGCTTCGTCGTTCAGGTCCTGCCCGAAGCCGCCGAGGCCGAGGCCGCCATGGAGACGATGACCCGGCGACTCGAAGACTTCGTCGAGATTCGAGACCGTCTCCAGCAATCAGACGGATCGCCATCCCAACTGATCGAGCAAATATTCGAAGGCATGCCGTTCACCTGGCTACACAGCAGCGACATCCGCTTCGGCTGCCAGTGCAGCGAGCTCCGAGTGATGACCACCCTCAGCGTGCTCGACCGCTCAGAGATCCAGGAACTGGTCGACGAAGGCGAACCCCTCAGCATCGGCTGCGACTATTGCGGCACTTCGTACGCGGTGGAGATTGCGCAGCTGCAGGGCTTGTTGACGCCCAGCTGATCGGGCCTGCTTTCTTGCCGGGATCGGCGCCTCGTGCGCATCCTTCCGCCGATGTCCGCGAAGCCATCTAAAACCTCCGGCGGCGAGATCGTCCGTCGGGCGGGCGTCGTGGCCACGGGCACCCTTTTCTCGCGGATTCTAGGTGCGGCCCGGGACGCCGTCATCGCTGCGGTGTTCGCGCTCGGCGCCACCGACGCGTTCTGGCTTGCGTTCACGATCCCCAATGCGCTGCGTGTGCTCCTCGGCGAGGGGGCCGTCTCGGGCGCGTTCGTTCCGGTGTTCACGCAAGTGCGAGAGCAAGAGGGCTTTGCGCGGGCCAAAGTTTTCTACGCGAATCTGGTCGGCGCGATGGCGCTCGTCCTTCTGCTCGTCACCGTGGGGGGCATCCTAGGCGCACCGTGGATCGTCAAAGGTTACGCTTGGGGCTTTCAGCGCGACGACGCCTTGTTCGACACGACGGTCGCGCTCACCCAGTTGCTGTTCCCTTACATCTTTCTGATGGGTATCTCCGCGCTCATCATGGGCGCCCTCTATGCGAGCAAGCGCTTCGCCGCGCCGGCGTTCGCCCCCATGTGGCTCAACGTCTGCCTGATCGGAGCCGCGCTCTTACTCGCGCCGGTCTTCGTCGAATTTGGATGGCCCGCGATTTTCTCTTTGGCGATCGGTGCCCTCCTCGGCGGAGCCCTTCAGATCGTCGCCCAGCTGCCCTCGCTTCGGAAAGAGAAGTTGATCGTCCGCCCGCGCATCGGGTTCAGCGACATTCACGTGCGCAAGTGCGCGAAGCTCATGGTGCCGTTGTTGGCCGGCCTCGGCGTCTATCAGCTCAACGTGCTTCTCTCGCGTCTGCTCGCCTCCTTCCTGCCAACCGGGAGCGTTAGTTACCTCTACTACGGACAACGCCTCGCGGAGATTCCGCAAGGGATGTTCGCACTAGCGATCGCGTCCGCCGCCCTTCCCTCACTCAGCCAAGCGGTCGCCGCCGGGGACGAAGAGGAGGCCAAGAGGCTCTTCAGGCACGCGCTGCGCTTGTCCCTGTTCGTCGCGGTGCCGGCCACCGTCGCATTGGCAGTGCTTGCCGAGCCGACCGCAACCGTGTTCTTTGGTCGAGGCAAATACGACGCGACTGCGATCCACGAAACCACGCGCTCGTTGGTGTGGCAGGCGTCTGGGATCTGGGCGGTTGCCTCGGTACGCACGATCGTGCCGATGTTCCACGCCCACAACGACACCCGAACGCCGGTCATCGCGAGTGCCTGCAATCTCGTGGCCTTTATCGCTCTAAGTCTTCTCTTGATGGGGCCGATGCAGCACGCGGGGCTCGCGGCGGCGACGACGGCAGCGGCGGTCACGCAGTTCGTCGCGCTGATCTGGTTGCTTCGGAGAAAGTCAGGTCGCCTGGGCCTGACGGAAGTCAGCGCGAGCATGCTTCGTATCGTGGTCGCCAGCGCCGTGATGGGTGGCGTCGTCTGGGCGGGCGCGAGGGCCGGTCAGTGGGACAAGGGTGGCAACGATCCTCAGAACCTCCTGGTATTTGGGGTGACGGTGCTCGTCGGACTTCTCACCTACCTGGGCGTGGCCGCGGCACTCGGATCACCCGAACTCCGAGACCTGAAGGCAGCTGTCCAGCGTCGCGTACGTGCGTGAGTGGCCAAGGGCGCTACAACGCCAGCATGGACGTCCTTGATGCAGAATTCGTGGCCGGAGCAACAGTGCTCCCGCAACTGCCGGCACCGACGTTCGCCGAAGTCGCCTTCGCGGGCCGTTCGAACGTGGGCAAATCGAGCCTGATCAACAACCTCGTCCAGCGTAAGAAGCTGGTGCGCACGAGTGGTGCGCCGGGGTGTACGCGCGCGATCAACATTTTCCGGGTGCGTCTTCGAACGCAGGACGAAGTAGCTCACCTCGATCTGGTGGATCTGCCAGGGTACGGCTACGCGCAGCGGAGCAAGGCGGAGCGCAAATCGTGGGGTCCGTTGATCGAGGGGTTCCTCAGTGAGCGGCCCGGGCTCCGTGGCGCCGTCGTCATCGTGGATATTCGACGCGGTGTGCAGGAAGAAGACGTTCAGCTCCTCGAGTTCCTCGAAAGCATCGACGTGACGCCGATTTTGGTCGCCACCAAGCTCGACAAGCTTCCTGCAAACAAGCGCAAGCCGGCCATCGCGACGCTCAAGCGCGAACTCGGCCGCTCCGTCATCGGCTATAGCTCGGTCATCGGCGAGGGGCGTGAGACACTTTGGAAGCGCATTCTGTCGGTGAGCAGCATCGACCGTGCCGACGTTCCGTCACCCACACTCTCATAGGCTACTCGTCCAGGTCGAGTTCGAGCGCCTGCCCCGGATCACGCAGCCGCAGGTTCGACGGGTCGCCCAACATTGAGGCCGGGTCATTCCCGTTCGGCTCGGGCGAAGCGGGCGCGCTCGGTTCTGGAAGATCGAGGTCGGCCTCAGTGTCCCGGTCGGCGCCCGACTCCCCCTTCCCGGTCAGCGCGCCCGGGCCCATCATCCGTTCCACGAAGCGACGAACTTCGGGACGCTTATCGGGCGACACGAGCTGCAAGGCCGCGCCAACGTTCTCGATCGCCGCCTCGTCATCGCCAGCACCCTGCAGCACTCGTGCGGCCTGAAGGCGTAGCTGCCAGTTGTCCGGATCGAGGGCAACCGCGCGCTTAATTTTGGTGATCGCTGCGATGGGATCGCTTTGCGCCAGATGGTACTGCGCCCATACCGCCCACAGGATCGGCGCGTCGGGGCTGAGCGTCTCGGCGATATCCAGCTCGACCGCCGCGCGTTCGGGTTGCTCCAGACCGATATAGATGGTCGCCAGCACGACGTGAGCCCGGCCGTAACGTGGCCACTTCTCGATGACTTCATCGACGACGCGGTTGGCCTCGCCAAACTGAGCATCGGCCGCATCCTTCTCACCATTCATCTCGAGCATCCCGGCCTGAGCCAGATAGAGCTGGACCAAGTTGAGCTGACGAGGACCGTCGGTGCGGAGCTGAAGGGCGGCCTCAAACTCCTTGATCGCCTCGGCCACACCCCCCGAGTCGACGAGGATTGTCGCGTTCACCGCACGCAACGAAGGCGACACCGGGTCCAGCAGTAACCCGGTCTCCACCATCGGCAGAGCCGTCGACGCATCTCCCGAAGCGGCGAAGAGACGCGCGGCCTCGGTACCAAGCGTCGCCGCTAGCACTTCGGTGTCACGAAGCAGGCGAACGGTCGACACCGTCACTTCGCCGCGTCCACCCCAGGTGTCGAAGTACGCCGAGGGTTCCTGCGCATTGGGGTCCTCGTAGACAGCCGTGATGAAGTACCCCAGCAGGCCTGACGGGTCTGCTGGTGCGCGCGCACCTTCGAACTCCCACACCTCGGCGACCATGGCCTTCGTGCCGCGCTCTCGCAGGAGTGCAGTCATGGCTACGGCCATCTCCAGGGGGTAGAGCTGCACCCGTTCCTCGTGCGAGTCCATCATCGCGAGTGTCTGATCCGCGGTGAGAAACGCTCGGGAGAGTGGCCGTTCGAGCGACCAGCGGGCGGACTCCTGGTGCATCCTGGCCGCCACCTCTGTCGCGCTATCTGGCCAACCGTCAACCTCGTTGGGGAGCACCATCATGGGCTCGTACGAACCAACCTGGATCTGATCTCGTTCGAGGTACGCGGCGAGCTCGCTTACCTCGAGCGGACGCAGCGGTGGCACCTCCTCGAGTGTGACGCTGGTCAATCGCACCACCCCATACCCAATACCGGCGGCAATGACGAGAGCCGCCAGGATCAACCAAGGACGACTCGTGCGACGTGGGGTCGCCGCTTCCTTCACTAGCTCGACGCCACCCCTACGCATGCATTGGGGGCAGCGTGGCTTGTCTCCGGCGACTTCCGGAATGAACTCCTTGTCGCAGTGCGCACAGAAATATTTCGTGGACATTGCGCGCGAGCATACGGCTACGGAGACGGCGCGTCGACTGGCGGGTCGGGCACGAAACCGCTGCCGTGAAGCCGCGCAACCGCGAAGCCGCACTCGCGCGCCAAGCCCTGTAGCCACTCTCGATCCCAGAGCTCAATCTCGCATTTCATGTCACCGAAATCGATCTCGAGCTGGGGTTTCGCTTCGCTCGGTCGCGTGCGCTCTTCGGTCGTGGACCGCAGCGAACAGCAATCCAGGGCACGAAGAGTCGCCACCAACGCTGCGTAGTCCTTCTCCGATACCGTGCGGGCAACGCTCATCATCGTCCCGTTCGGCGCCTTGTTGGTCACGTTGAGCTTTCGGGTGGCATCGAGCGCGGCATGCAGGCTATCGCGATCCTCGCTTCGACTGATGAGGCTCCAAGAGACGACGACGGTATCGGGCGGCACCTTGGGGAGCGCAACCTCGAGCTTTGATGCCTTCGGGGTGCACCCAGACATCAGCACCGACGCGCAGGCGAGCACTTTCCACATTCAGCGGACTAGATCACGGCAGCCAGCCAAAGTCCACCGCGTGCACCGCGAGGCGAGCGAGGCATACTCACGCCGTGTCCGAGGACCTCGACTGCCTCACCTGCGGGGCCTGCTGCCGAACCGGAACGGACGGGCGCATCTTGATTCCTCCCGAGGACCTCCTCCGTTGGCGGGAGATGGGCCGCGACGACATTGCAGACGCCATACAGCCTGGACACTTCGGAATGGTGGGCTTCGCTACCCGAGACGACGGCTCCTGCGTACACCTAGGCACCACGCAAAGCCCGAACGCCTGCCAAATCTACGAGATCCGCGGCACCACCTGCCGAGACTTCGAAAAAGGCAGCCCCCAATGCCTAGAGTTCCGCAAAAACCCCACCCTAAGAAAAAGGGGTCAGGCCCCTTTTTAGAAGGGTTAACCCTTTCAAAAAGGGGCCTGACCCCTTTTCTATCACGCCCGTTGCC
>CAYZDM010000244.1:0-5266 GCA_964476875.1 uncultured Sandaracinaceae bacterium
TAGGCGGCACGGGCGGAGGCACCTAGGCTCCATGAGGCTCGTAGGGCTCGTACTGCTGCTTCTTGGCCTCTGGGCGCAGGCGAGCGCGCAAGTGGTGCCCGAGCCCGCGGAGTCGGTCTCTCTGCCCTCGGAGGTGGAGCTTGCGGAGTTCCTCGCGCGACCGACCACGAGCGCGAAAGATGCCTACGAGGTCGGCGTACGCTTGTTTGAGGCGAAGCGCTACCACGACGCGGAGACCGCGTGGCTCCGAGCGTACTCTATTGGGCAAGACCCTACGCTCCTCGTCGCGGTGGCCGATACGCGACAGCGCCGGGACGACGAACCTGGGGCCGTGGCGATGCTCGAGCAATACCTCGTCAAGCGCCCGGACGCGCCCGATCGCACATCGATCGAAGCCCGCATTGCCACCCTCCTGCAGAGCCCCGCGATCCTACGAGTTCGATCGGAGCAATCTGGTCACGCGATCTTGCTCGACGGCAGTCCGGTGGAACAAAAAACGCCGGCTGATCTCGAGGTGAAGCCTGGCACACACACCGTCGTCGTCGTCGGGGAGGGTAAGCACGTGGGCGAGCGAACCGTCCAGGTCGGCTACGGCGAAGTTTCAGAGCTCGGTTTCACACCGAACATGACGAGCGATGTAACCATCGAGGAGAGCAAAGAGGCCATGCTCCAGGCTCAGCTGGCCACGGAGGACGAAGACACGACGATCCGTCGGGCCGTGATCGCTACTGGAAGCATCGCGGCAGCCTCGTTGGTAACCGGGACGGTCCTGGGCTTCATGGCGCTGCAAGACGAGCAAACCTACCGAGACAACCCCACTGTTGCGACGGCTGACAGAGGAGAGCGTTTCGCATTGTTCGCTGACGTCGCGTTCGGGCTCGCCGCGCTGTCCGCGGTCACCTCTTTTACGCTGTTCATGACCCACAAGAACAAGAGAAAACGAGAGCGCGAGTTGGCCGACCTGCGAATCGAAACGCGTGGCGCCGGCGTGACAGCCACCCTGAAGTTCTGAGTATGATTCGTCTTTACCTTAATCGCTTTCTCGCCGCAGGAGTGTTGACGGTTGTCGCCGGCGGGTGCTCACTCGTCGTCGATTTCGATAAGAGCCTTCTCGTTGACGCAGCCGTCGACTCGGGCCTAGATGCGGCGTTGGACGCTGGACTCGATGCAGGTGCGGACGGCGGGGGCGACCCGGGCGCGGACGCCGGCGCGGATGCGGGACCAGATGCAGGCGCGGACGCCGGGATCGACGCCGGCCAGGACAGTGTTGCCGGCGCCTCGGTCGATGCGGGCTAGCGGCCCATCGAGTGCACACGCGTCCGGATGGAACGCATCACCGCGAGCTGGGTGGCCGCAACGAATCCGTGGGAGAAATGTGTGTTCCCGGCGATGAGTTTTCGAATGAGCTTCGGGGAATCGGACGGGTCGAATGTCGCCCAGCCGATCACCCCTGCCTCGCCCCCTCGATAGCGGTGCGTGTCGAATCGCCACTGGCCCTTGGAAATCGTGCCCGAGATCCCGTCGACGGCGATGACCGTCGGACTTGGTCTCAGGATCATCTGTCCGCCCACATGCAGCAATGGAATTGGGATCTCCCAATCGAACTTCAGGCCCTCGTCGCTGCGTTCAATCACCTGGGCGCACGTTCCGTGGAGCAGCGACTTGCTGAACTCCTCGGGGTCCAACATCACTCGCCGCACCCGGCCGACGCTGGCCCCGGCGCGCCCAACGACCGCGACGCTCTGCAGCCTATCGCCATCCAGGTCGAGGAGAACCAAGTCGCCCCGCCCCAGGAGCCCGCGGAGTGCGTTCATGTCCACTCGCGGCCGGTGCAATGGTTTGGCCGCGAACCTCCCGTCGATGTAGGTGCCGGCGCGGCGCTCCGCCTCGGTCTTGACCTCGAGCAGCGTGACCATCGCGACTGCAACGTTGACGGTTCGGTTCACGGCGTTCCCCTGGGAGGCGAGTTGCCGCGTAATGTAGTTGGCGTCGCGCATATCGAGGCGTGAAGAGAACACGACGAGCGATTTGTCGGGGCCCTCCGGGTAGACGCGCCACATGACACGCCCGATGCCCAAATCCCCTCCCGTGGTCCGAATGTCGAATCGGTATCCTCGCGTGTCGTCTCCCGGGTACGTCGTCATGACGTTGTGTCCCGTGAGCGTGAAGAGCGTGACGCCCCAGGTCCAATCGAACGCTGTCATCTGACCGTTCACCGCCTTGATGTCGACCGAGGTCAGTGCGCCCATGAAACGCGGGTAGTCCGTGGGCTTCCCGATCACCCCCGCAACCGTCTTTGCCGGCGCGTGGATGCGCGCGGCATAGATCACCGCTGGAAGGTCGGTCTGGCGATTCTGGAACTCCGTAAGGACCACAGGGCCCTGCGAGAGGTAAGGCCTGAGCAGCTCACGTTCCTGCGCGCTGAACGAACCGAGCCGCGCGGCTAGCGCGTCGACTTTGCCGGTTTGGTTCTCGGCGAGCGCCGGGAGGCTCCACGTCGCGACCAGGACCAGAACTATAAGAAATCTCTGCATGCCGTATGGACGACCTCGGTTGCCGAATCTTCAATCCCAGGACAAAACGGATTTCGAGGGACTTCGTGGTGCGCGCAAAGAGCAAATGGACCCCAGAGGGAATGGTATTGTGGCTGATAGCCGCGGCTGCCGCGACCCTTATCGTGTGCTCGCAAGTCCCACCCAAACCGGCGCCCCTCCCCGGGGCGAATGACGTCGAGTTCGAGGTGGAGTTTGCAGAGTGACGGGATCGTCGAATTCTTTCGAGTGGTTCAGCCTGAGATCAGACTCCGCTTGACCGTGAGAGTCCGCCGACCTTTACTAGCGCCATGCAGATTTTCATCGACTCGGCAGACATTGACGAGATTCGTGACGCCGCAGCCATGGGGGTCGTCGACGGTGTGACGACCAACCCCTCTCTCGTCGCGAAGACCGGACGACCCTTCAAGGATGTGCTCGTCGATATTTGCGAGGTCGTGGACGGACCGATCAGCGCAGAAGTGATCGCTACGGACTACGACGGCATGATGAAAGAAGCCCGAGTCCTTGCGAAGATGCACGAGAACATCGTGGTCAAAGTGCCCTTGATCGCCGAAGGCCTCAAGGCCGTCCGAACACTGACCGAGGAAGGGATCCGCACCAACGTCACGCTGTGCTTCAGTCCCACCCAAGGGCTCCTCGCTGCCAAAGCAGGTGCGACATACATCAGCCCGTTCATTGGCCGCATCGATGACATCAGCGGCAATGGGATGGAGATCGTCGAGCAGCTGGTCGCCATCTATCAGAACTACGGCTTGAGCACCCAGGTTCTTGCGGCGAGCATTCGCCACCCGGTCCACGTCGTGCAGGCATCGCTGATCGGCGCGGACGTCGCGACCCTTCCGCACAAGGTCATCCACCAGTTGTTGAAGCACCCCCTCACCGACAGCGGGCTCGAGCGGTTCTTGGCGGACGCCAAAAAGATCCCGACCAGCTGACGCGCCGCGAGTCGCGAACCTCACCACGAGTCACGAATGCGACCCAGAGTCCTCGTCGTTTACAAGAAGAGCACCTACCAGCGCTATGTGGGTAGAGCGCAGGAACGACTGAAGGCTCTCATCGAGCACAGCGACGTTTCGGTTGACGGTCTCCTGCAGGAGCACGAAATTCACCAACACACGCTGGCCCAAGCGAAGATAGCCCTTCGCGAACTGGGAGCTCGAGCGGTGCTTCGGTATCGTCCCGAGCCCCTCCCAAAAGAAGACGCGTGGGACCTCATCGTCACGCTGGGTGGCGATGGCACCCTTCTGTGGGCTTCGCACCTCGCCGACTCATCGACCCCGATGATCGCGATCAACAGCGCGCCCGATACGAGCGTCGGATACTTCTGCGCTGGCTACGGGCAAAACGTCCACGAGGTATTGGAGGCTGCTCTCGGGGGCAAGCTCAAGTCGAGTCGGCTCGCGCGCATGCGGGTCGATGTCGGCGACAAGCTGATCTCGACTCGCGTACTCAACGACGCGCTGTACTGCCACGAGAGTCCCGCCGCGACCTCGCGATATATTCTCGCGTTCGGCGGCGAGGATGAGCGTCAGATGTCGAGTGGGGTTTGGGTCGGTCCGGCGGCAGGGTCGACCGCAGCGATTCGGTCGGCTGGCGGCAAGGTGCTGCCGACGGGTTCCCAAAGGATCCAGTTCGTCGTACGCGAGCCCTATCGAGGCGTCGACAACAAGTACCATCTCGTCAAAGGCATGGTGTCACCTGGGGATGAACTGGAGATCACGAGTCGTATGACCAAGGGACGAATATTCTTGGACGGGACTCAGAAGGTTTACTCCATCGGCATCGGCGATCGGATTCGCATGGCCTTGTCGGACGAACCGCTCACCCTCCTCGGTCTGAATCGGCGCAGCGACGCCGTGTCCAAGCCTCCGGCCTTGAAGTAAATTGACCACATCGAGAGGGGAGCGTTAAGTAATACCCCGTGTCGCGATATCGCAGCCATCTCGCACTGACGGTCTGGCCCATCGCCATCCTTTTTGGTTTGGAGTTGGCGAGAATGTGGCCCGCGCTTCGCGGCGCGAATTCGTTTGCTGCTAGTTCGCCGTCCACGTGGACGGCGCTCGTAGTCTGGACCGCGGTGGTCGTCGTGTCGCTCGGTGCGTACGCCCGTGGCTGGAGTCTTCTCACGTTCGATGCCCGGGAAGGACAAGGGCCGTATCGCACCGAGGGCTCTAGGCTGCTTCAGAAGCTGGCGGGCGGCGTCGCGTGGGCCCTCGTTCTGGCCCACGTGGGCTTGCAGTGGTTCATGACCGTCCGGGTCGGCCCCATCGCGTTGAGCCAGTACGAACTCCTCCGAGGTTTCCTATCACGCCCTCCGGTTCTCGCTTTCTACGTGCTGGGCCTTGCCGGCCTCGGGCTGTTCTTATCTCAGGGGATCGCCGCTTCGTTTCGAGCATGGGGTGCCGCGAAGGCGCCCGAAAGTTCACGGTGGCTCGAGGTCGGTTGTACCTTAGCCACCGCAGTGTCCGTGCTTCTCGCCATCAACCTACTCGGCCACTTCGTGACCGGCCGTGCCTATTGGATGGGACCGTGAGCATCGCGCGAATCTACGCGATAGCGCTCAACACGTACCGCGAGGCGGTGCGCGATCGCGTGTTGTTTGGAGTCCTCGTCCTAGCGGCAGGCGTCCTCGCTCTGACTCTCGCCCTCGGTGAGCTGTCGCTCGACCAACAGATGCGCGTCGTTACTGATATGGGGCTCGCGTCGATCTC
>CAYZDM010000245.1:0-5251 GCA_964476875.1 uncultured Sandaracinaceae bacterium
ACCACCGCACGCACCTCGCTGTCCTCGTCGGCCTGCGTCACCGCCGACTCCAACTGGTCGATCAGCGCCATGCCCAGGAGGTTGTAGGGCGGAGCGTTTAGCTCGATCGTCACCACCGCGCCCTCGAGGTGAACGAGGACGGCCTTCGGCTCACTCATGCCATCTCCTTGCCTTCGTAGATTGGCGTGAGCTCCTTCAGCAGGTGCGCGTAGATCGGCGGGTCGCTCACGTCGCCTCCGGAATCGGTACTGGCCGCTTTGCCCAATAAGTTGAGAGCGCCAAACCCGAGATCAGATGCCAGACGCCCCACCAGGCCGCGATGATCGCCATCCCGCCCAGGCCGTCGAAGAATCCGAAGATCAGTACCAGGGCAAGGGCAGAGTTCTGGATGCCCACTTCGATCGAGATCGCGCGCGCGTCGTACCGGTGGCAGCCCGCGATGCGACCGCTCCAGTACCCCAGCGCGAGCCCAAGCGCGTTGTGAAGTGCGACTGCGAACGCCACATAGCCAACGTTCTGCAAGAAGTGCTGCCAGTTTCCGATCAGCGCACCGACGATGAAGAGACCGAACGCCGTGAGCGAGAACAGCTTCATCGGTCGCCGAATACGAGCGGCTATCGCCGGCGTCTTGGCTGCGACGATCATTCCCAACACGAGCGGAACACCGAGAATAATCAGGATCGTCTTGAAGAGGGCCAGCGGGTCGAGATCGACCTCCCGGAGGATCGCCGCGGTGCCGGGATTCATTCCTCCCCAGAACGACAGGTTGGCCGGCGTCATCACAATCGCCAGCGCGGTGGAGATCGCGGTCATGCTCACGCTGAGCGCCGAGTTCGCCTTTGCATGATGGGCCAGAAAATTCGAGAAATTCCCACCTGGGCATGCCGCAACCATCATCATGCCCAGTGCGATCGATGGAAGCGGCTTGATGACCAACACCAGCAAGAAGGTCATGGCGGGAAGCAGCAGAAACTGAGCCGCCAAACCAATCAGGGGACCTCGCGGGTCACGGATCACGCGCTTGAAGTCGTCGACTCGGATGTCGAGGGCGACCCCGAACATGATCAAGCCGATCAAGATGTTCAGAAGCGCCAGCGTCGCCGGATTGAAGTTGAGTTGAACCTGATCGACGGGGCCCATCGAGGTCCTTCAGTACCACATCTCAACCCGCACCTGCGCCGAAACCTCTGGTATCCTCCCGCCCACGATGCGCACCGTAGTCGTCTTCTTGGTGTTGATCGCTCTCATCGGTATCGCGTCGGTGACCTGGCTCATGACGCGCGCACCCAATGAAGCGCAGGCTTCACGCATTGCCGGTGTCCTGCAAAGCACCGCACCGGCAGATGAGCCCGCTGCATATGCGCATTGTGCGTCGTGCCATTTGCACGACGGCAGCGGAAGGCCGGACGGGTCGATACCGCGCCTCGCCGGTCAGCGCCGCGCCGTGTTGGAGAACAAACTTCATCGTCTTCGGTCCGGGGTAGTGCGACTGCCAGTGATGGATCCGTTCGCGCGAACGCTGGCGCCCGCCGAGATTACGGAGATCGCGGAGTATCTGTCCGCGCTGCCGGTTGCCGCCTCACCACCGAGTGACGCGATCGAAACGGAGCGGACGCGAGGCGCGACGCTCTTCGCGCAGAGTTGCGCTTCGTGTCACGGCACGAACGGCGAAGGCCACGACGGATTGTTCGCGTCGCGGCTCTGTGGCCAGTACGCAGGATACATGAACCGCCGTCTGGACGAGATTGCAGCCCGTTCCCGAGGCGATGCAGACGCGATCATGCAAGACGCAATCGACGAAGTACCCGTCGATGACCTTCGCGCTATCGTCGCGTGGCTGGCTGCCGGAAAGGGTTGTTCGTCCCCATGAGCGACCGATTCAGTCGCAGAAAATTTGTGCGTTTGAGTGGAGGTGCCGCCGCGGCCGCCTCGCTTGGCGCTCCAGGGCTCGTTCACGCGTCGGCGGAGGATGCATCTCCTGCTCGGCACGTGAACGTGATCATCATTGGTGCTGGCTTGTCTGGCCTCATGGCAGGTCGCGAGCTCCATCGACGCGGAGTCGGCTCGTTTCTCGTCCTCGAGGCAAGCGATCGCGTGGGTGGGCGGACGCTCAATATGCCGATTGGAGGCGGGCATGTCGTCGAGGTCGGTGGAGAGTGGATCGGTCCCGGACAAAACGCGATCGCCGCATTGATCGCTGAGCTCGGCATCGGCGCCTTTGATGCCTACTATGAAGGTGACACCACCTACGACATCGAAGGTGTGATCTCCCGTGGCCTGTTGCCTGACGTCAGTCTTGCCGAAGCAGCGGACTTCTCGAAGGTAGCGTGGCAGCTCGATCGACTCTGCAAACAGATGCCGGTCGGCGAGCCGTGGCGGATGCCCAACGCTGATCAACTCGATCGGATGACGCTGGGTGATTGGCTTCGCGAGCACGCCTCCACGAGCTTCACGCCTGCGGTGTTCCGTTTGATCACACGGGCGGTGTGGGCCGGCTACCCGGAGCGTATTTCGCTTCTTTGGGTGTTGCACTATCTGCGCGCCGCTGGTGGTCTGTTGCCGGTCATCCTCAACGACGGAGGCGCACAGGACCAACGAATCGTCGGAGGCTCTCAGGTGATCTCTGAGCGACTGGCTACGAACCTCGGCGATCGCGTCTTGCTCGAGCGACCTGCGCTTCGTATCGAAGATCACGCGCCTCAGCGCATGCGCGTGGTGACGCCGGTCGAGACATTTACTGCCGACCGGGTGATTGTGGCGATGTCGCCGGCCGACACGATGCGCATTGAGTTCACGCCCTCCCTCCCGGCCGCTCGCCGCGACATGTCGACCAGCTGGGCACGCTTGCCACGCCTGCCCCTCGTCAAAGCAGCACTGCTTTACAAGACGCCCTTCTGGCGCGGCGACGGTCTCAACGGCGCGATGCAAAGCGATCGCGGCTCTATCCAGCTCGTCTTCGACAACTCGCCGGAGGATGCGTCGATGGGAGTCTTGAGCTGCTTTCTCTCGGTGGTGGAGTGTCCACATCTCGCTGATCGAAAGGCGCGTGAGGCCGGGCTGCGCGACGAGCTCGCACGCTACTTCGGGCCCCGCGCGCTCGACGCCACCGGCTACGTCGAGAAAGACTGGGCGGCCGACCCGTGGAGTACGGGCTGTATCACCCCGCTCACCCCGGGGATCCTCACTGCTGGGGGTGACTCGCTCAGAAAGCCAACCGGCAGGATCTTCTGGGCCGGTACCGAGAGTGCGCAGCGTTGGTGTGGCTACATGGACGGTGCGATCTCGGCGGGGGACAGGGCCGCCAGCGAAGTGCATGCTTCGCTGAAGGCCTAGCGCTCTGCAATCGCGCTAAGGATCCATCGACGAGAATCGACCGGGTCGATCACGGCGTCGATCTCGAAGTGCGCGGCCATGTTGACCGCTTTACCGCGCTCGTAGAGCTTCTCTACCATCTGCCGGAACATCGCATCTCGAGCCTCGGGGTCGCCGACCGATTCCAATTCCTTGCGAAAACCGAGCTTGACCGCGCCCTCGAGGCCCATGCCTCCGAACTCGCCAGTGGGCCAGGAGATCGTGAACGCCGGTGCCTTGAAGCTGCCACCCGCCATCGACTGGGCACCGAGGCCGTAGCCCTTTCGCAGCACGATCGTGCAGAACGGAACCTCCAGCGAAGCGCCCGTCTTGAATAGCTTGGCAGCGCGTTTGACGAGACCGGTCTCCTCGGCGTCGGGCCCGACCATGAAGCCGGGCGTGTCGCAAAGAAACACGAGTGGGATGCCGAACGTACTGCAGCACCTCATGAACTCGCTGGCTTTGTCCGCGGCCTCACCGTCGATGGC
The DNA here is from genome assembly GCA_964476875.1 of uncultured Sandaracinaceae bacterium. Classification (GTDB taxonomy): domain Bacteria; phylum Myxococcota_A; class Polyangia; order Polyangiales; family Houyiibacteriaceae; genus SG8-38. The sequence continues at coordinate 3,840 of CAYZDM010000245.1, forward strand.
GCCGCCGAGATGCATGGGGTCGTTGGCGATGATGCCAACGGGTCTTCCCTCGATGCGGGCAAGCGCCGTCACCATGCCCGCGCCAAAGCCGCCCCTCAACTCGAGGACGGACTCGCTATCGGCCAGGGTCGCGATCACATGACGCACGTCGTAGACTCGAAGGCGGTTCTCCGGGATGGCGGAGCGAAGCAAGCGTTGGTCGGGGCAGGCCCAGTCATCAGTCGTTCCCTGGAAGTACGAAAGGTACTTCTTGGCGACTCTGACCCCCTCTGCATCGTCATTGACCAGCACGTCGATGACGCCGTTGCGGTACTGAGACGCCGACGGCCCGATCTCCTCTGGCGCGAAAACGCCGAGCCCGCCGCCCTCGATCATGGCGGGTCCGCCCATCCCAATGTTCGAGGCTTTGGTGGCGATGACGACGTCGCAGCAGCCAAGGAGCGCCGCGTTGCCAGCGAAGCATCGCCCTGAATTGACGCCGACGAGGGGCACCTTGCCCGATAGCTCTGCGAAATACTGAAACGCACGGCAATCGAGGCCTGCCACAATCGCGTGGTCCGTGTCGCCTGGTCGGCCACCGCCTCCCTCCGAGAACAAGACCACCGGTAGCTCACGTTGCTCGGCGAGATCGAACAAGCGGTCCTTCTTGAGGTGGTTCATCGTGCCCTGCGTGCCGGCCAGGACCGTGTAGTCGTACGATGTGATCGCGCACTGCGTGGCGACATCGCCAAACAGGTCTCCGTTCACGTGCCCGATCCCCGCCACCATTCCGTCGGCCGGTGTGCGTGCCATCAGATCTTCCACGGAGCGTCGCCGTCGTTGCGCGGCGATGACTAGGGCGCCGTACTCTACGAACGTTCCCTCATCGACGAGATCTGCGAGATTCTCTCGGGCGGTTCGTTGGCCTGTCTTTCGGCGCTTAGCTAGCGCGTCGGGACGGTGCTCGTCGAGACCGTACGCGTGCCGCTCGTTCACTTCCGCGAGGTCGGGTCGGATGGCGTCGAGTGAAACCGCTTCGTCGATACTCGTCAGGTCACTGACTTGCTCGCCCGCTTCCATCCGAACCAGCGCGTCTCCAGCCGAGACCATATCGTCTGGACTAACGAGCACCTCATTGATGACCCCGCCGCGTTCGGCCGCGACGATGTGTTCCATCTTCATCGCTTCCAGAATCACCAGCGTTTGTCCGGTCGCGACGGTCTCGCCCACCGCGGTGCGGACGCTGACCACCACTGCTTGAATCGGCGCTCGTACCTGGAAGCTGTCGCCCATCCTCCGTTGTTAGCAGCTTCTGCTTCGGAATTAACCCTTCGGAAAAGGGGACTGTCCCCTTTCTCGGCGGCGGCGGGATTGGAGGGTGGCGGGGAGGAGTAGGAGGAGGAAGGGGAGGGGGGACGGGGGGGCGCCGGTTG
>CAYZDM010000246.1:0-5250 GCA_964476875.1 uncultured Sandaracinaceae bacterium
GGTTGGATGCGCCCCCGTTCGAGAAGCGCCTGCCGAAGCAATGGCCTGAGCATGTCCGCGTCGACCGGCTTCTCGAGGAAGGAGAACGCGCCAAGTCGCATCGCCTCGACCGCGACCTTCACTGTCCCGTGTCCCGTCAGGACAATGACACTGGTCGGGATCGTGCCGCAACGCCGCAAGACCTCGAGCCCCCCAATGCCCTTCATCTTCAGGTCCAGAAGCGCCACGTCTGGTGGCTCGCCGTTGCAAAGAACTTCGACTGCTTCCTCTCCGCTGCTTGCTTCCGACACCGCGTAGCCACCGCGCCGCAGCGCCTTCGCCATCGCGAAGCGAAAGGCGGTGTCATCGTCGATGATCAGTACGCTGCCGTTCATGGCTAGGGCGCACGGTGATTCACCCTAGACTAGTTTGCAAGCGACTGCGCGCCTGCCGGCAATCTCACACAGGCCCGAGCGCCCCGGCGATCTCGGTTCTCAATGGTGAGTTCGCCGCCCATCGTCTGAACCAACATGTACGAAGCATAAAGACCGAGGCCTGTGCCTTCACCGGGCGGCTTTGTCGTGGCGAACGGCTCAAACAGACGCCCTTCGATCTCGGGCTGGAGGCCAACTCCCTCGTCCTCGATGATGAGTTCTATGTTGGAGCCCCGACGAACGGCGGAGAGCCAAATGAGCTTGCTCCCCGCTTCGCGGTTTGCGTCTCGCGCGTTCTGCAGCAGGTTCACCAGCACCTGCAGCAAGCGATCAGGGTCGGCCGCCACGACCAAATCTTTGACCGAATCATCGATATCGAGCTCGGGGTCCTGTTCTCGCCTACCGGCGAACACGAGTGCGCGCGCCCGCTCGACAATTGGGAGCAGGGAAGCGGATGAGTTCATCCTGAGACGAGGAAGCGTCCCTCCCGTCAACAACGAATGCGTAATCCTTCCGAGGCGACCGGTTTCGTCGCGAATCAAAGCGGCAGACTCAGCGAGATCGGTTTGCAACGCCTCATCTCCGCCGAGCGATCGAATCGCCTCCCGCATGTCGGCCGCCAGTGTGCGAATCGTGGCGAGTGGGGTGTTGAGCTCATGCGCGACGCCTTGGGCCACGCGGCCTAGGCTCGCCAATCGTTCAGCGTGGAGCAGACGGCGCTCGGCCAGCAGAGTCTGAGTGCGGTCGACGTACAGGTTCATGATTCGCGGCGGCTGGTTTTCTCGGGACGCGAGGGGAAAAGATAGCATCTCGTAGCATCGCTCTCCGACGGCGAAGCGACATCGGCCCTCCTCGCCTTCATCCCGAGCACGCCAGACTGGACACAGACCAGCCGGTTGGATCTCGCACCCACGTTCTGCGACGGGGCACTCCCACGAAGCATCGGGACTCGGGCTCGGGGCGAGCTCGTCTGCCAAACGATTGCGCCACTCGATGCGACCGTCCGGTGAAACGACCTCGAGACCCGCCTCGAGCTCGTCGAGTGTGTTGGAGATGACCTGGTACTCCAACTCCGCCTGGTCGCGGGCCCTTCCGAGCGCCCGCTCCCGGTCACGTAACTCGCGCACCGCATGGAGCACTACATAGGCCGCCGCGCCGACTGTCGTGGTGAACGCTGCGACATTGCCAATCGTATCCCAGGGGGGAGTTGGGTCCCAAGTCCCGATCTGGAGTGCAGGTACCCAATCGGTCAGCGCGAGAAAGCCGGCCGCGGCCAACGCGGCCGCCGTCGCCACGAGCGTTGACCCAGGACCACCGAGAATCCCAATCAACGCAAGGTGAAATACATAGAACCCGATAAACGGAGAGGAAATCCCACCGGCCGCCCACAGCACGACTGTAAGAAGAATGAGGTCGACCAACGCTTGAGAGACCGCTGCTCGCTTTCCGGTCCCGAGACCGGTGGGTCGCCTGAGCAGGAAGTAGTTGTAGACGCACCCGACGGCCACCACGACTAGCAGGACGGGCCACGCGACTCCTGGAAAGTAACCGGCCAGCACAAAGCCGGTCGCAGCAAGGACTCCGGCCATCGCAACCCATCGGAGGTTGATTAGCCAGCGAATACGGTCGGCCGTAAAATCGTCGCGCTCCGTAGAATCGGCGAACACGCTCGAGCGATTGGGTTCCTCGGCAATCATGGTTTCCTGGGTTTTGGGGTCGATCGCACCCGCTGGCCAGGGTACAACGAGCCGACCCGCAGATGGCGACCGAATCAAACGAAAGAAAGGTGGTCATCGCCATCCTTCTCACGTCCACGCTGCTGACGATGCTCGGCATCGCAGGGGTGCTTCGGGGCGCCTACGACCTCTCCCTGGCGCCACTGCCCGAAGACGTTCGCGAGCTCTACGCGCCGGAGGACGAGGTCACGGAGGCCGAGGTGCAGCTCCTCGAGGCTCAAGTCACCAATCCCTATCGGCGTCCACTAGCAGCGGCCAATGTCGTGGTCTCCGCGCTGGTGCTCATCGGTAGCTTCATGTTGAGTTGGCGCCGGAAGCTGGCGCTGTGGTGGATCAGGCAAGCGGTCGTAGCGAAGCTCATCTGGATCGGCGTGTACACCGCGTCGCTGGTGTCCCACATCAAACTGACGTTCGCACCGCTACCTGTGGAACCCGCGGGCGGGACCCTACCGGAGATCATCGGAGGCGTGGTCTTCGTGGGCGCACTCAGCGGCGTCCTTCACATCGCAGCGGCTTATCGAGCCACCCGTCCGGACATCGGCGAGTTCATCGAGGCTTCCGCTAAAAATTGATGCGACGCATGATCGCGCGAGGCAACGCACGGATGATTGCCATGATGAGGCGCCACGGAGCCGGTGCGTAGACGACTGGCGTACCTCGGTCGATTGCGCGCAGCACGCGCTTGGCGACCGCCTCGGGCTCTCCGGCGAACGGAGGGGGGGCCAGGCCGGCGGTCATGGTGGTTTTCACGAACCCAGGCTTGACGGTAACGACGCGAAGACCGTCCGCGTGGTGCTTGTGATCCAGCCCTTCGAGGTAGTGTGTGAGACCCGCCTTCGCGGCACCGTAGATGATGACCGGCTTCCGGCCGCGTTCCCCAGCGACTGAACTGAACACGCACAGGGCGCCGCCCCCCTCTTCGAGCATTGCCTTTTTCGCCGCCTCGCAGAAGAGGATCGTGTTGGAGAAGTCGACGCGAAGAAGCCGCTCGGCCAAGGCGGGATCCGCTTCGAGCTCATCTTGGGTCGCGAACAGGCCGGCGGTCACGACCACTGCGTCCAACCCATGCAACGCTTCTCGTGCTGCAGCGATCGCTGGCGCGAAGGCATCGGATTTCTCGAGGTCACACGACACGCAGTGCACCGAGCCGGAGGCTCCGCGAACGCCCAAATCCGCGGCGCTGCGCTCTAGGTCGACGCTGTCGCGACCCAGCAGGCAGAGCGAATCCCCGCGCTCGGCCATCAAACGCGCCAGTGCGCGTCCCATTCCTTTGGTCGCCCCCAGAAATGCAACTCTCATCTCAATCCCCCAACAGGCGCACCGATTGTGCGCTGCGAAACCTGCGATCTGGATCCCAGCGATCGCGAATCGACCTGAACTCGTCGAGTCGAGGTCCCTCCATCGCCTCGTAGTGCTCGCGTCGAGTGAATGAGTCCTTGGCGAGGTACACTCTTCCACCCTCCTGAATGACTTGCTCGTTGAGCGCGTCGACGAGTGCCTGCGTGTCGGCGCGCACGGCGATGTCGAGCGCGAGCGTGATGCCCGGCCGAGGGAAGGAAAGGACACCGCGACCCCCACGACCGAAGTCCTTGATGACACACAAGAACGAAGCGCCGCCACGTGCGGTGAGGACCTCGAGGACGCGCCTCGCTGAACCACGACCGGCTTCGCGAGGCAGGACGCACTGATACTGAGTGAACCCGCGCCGCCCGTACATGCGGTTCCAGGAACGGATCGCATCGAGGGGATAGTAGAACGGCTCATGATCCACGATTCCGCTCGAATGCTGCCGCCACTGCTTGCGATAGAAGAGCTCGTTGAAGGATCGAATCGTGAGATCGTTCAGGACCCAAGAAGGCCAGTCGAATCGAAGGCTGGGCTGAAACCCTGGCTTCGGCTGATGCGACGGGGCTTGCTCGGCGTCTGCCCAGCGGCCGACCGTCATGATTCCTCGCCCCATGTGTTTGCCGCGCGCCAGGCAGTCGATCCAACCCATGGTGTACGGCCACTCGGGCGACGCGGCTTCGAGCGCGTCCTGAAATTCGTCGATGTCATGGATTCGACGGTTCTCCTGCCAGATCCATTGCGATGGAATGCGACGCAATCCGAACTCGACCTCGAGGATGTGTCCGGTGAGACCCATCCCGCCAATGGTGGCTCGAAAGAGGTCGGGGTGTTCGTCGGGTGAACAGTCGAGCACGCGTCCATCGGCGACCCTCATCTTGAGCGAGGTGACGTGGTGGCCGAAGTTGCCGTCTCTGTGCTGATTCTTTCCGTGCACATCCGCAGCAACCATGCCCCCGAGAGTGACGAACTTCGTGCCCGGCGATACCGGCGCGAAGTATCCGCGCGGCATCATCAGACGATTGAAATCACTCAGTGCGAGTCCGGACTCCGCGCGAAACCGGTCGGTCTCTTCGTCGAACGCGAGGATCCGATCCGCGAACGTCGTGTTCAGGACGTCCGGTTGGTCGTCGGGTGGCAGTGACGCATCGCCGTAGGAACGACCGAGGCCACGGGATAAATGGACATCGGCGCTGATCCGCTCGAGATCTTCGCCAACGTGCTCACGACCACGAGCCGAATGCCGGCCCCAGCCAGAAAGCGTCGAAAGCGGTGGCTCACGCATAGCGGGCGCAGTGTAGCGCGACGAGGGGCAGAGCCCTAGCCCTTAGACTTCGGAACGAGAGCCTTGCGGAGCTCGTCAGCGCGATCCGTGCGCTCCCACGTGAAGGTCTTCTCGGTCCGGCCGAAATGGCCGTACGCAGCGGTGGGAGTGTAGATGGGCCTGAGAAGGTCCAGCGTGTCGACGATCGCCGCGGGGCGGAAGTCAAAGAGCTTGGACACGACCTTGCTGATCTTCTCGTCAGGAGCGACGCCAGTGCCGAAAGTCGTGACGTAGACGCCCATGGGCTTTGCGACGCCGATGGCGTAGGCCACCTGCACCTCGCAACGCGACGCAACCTTCGCGGCAACGATGTTCTTCGCCACGTAGCGGGCGAAATAGGCCGCGCTGCGATCGACCTTGGATGGGTCCTTGCCGGAGAATGCGCCGCCGCCGTGACGGCCCATGCCGCCGTAGGTGTCGACGATGATCTTGC
>CAYZDM010000247.1:0-5243 GCA_964476875.1 uncultured Sandaracinaceae bacterium
CGGTGGCTCGGATCTTCCCGTCCTGATCGGCATCCACGACCGCTACCGCCTCGCAATCGACCGAGGGTTGGTAGTGAAGCTCGACCCGGGCCTTCTTCATGGGTCGGTAGGTCTCGTTGCGAAGTCGTCCCGACACCGCGACCTCCCCGCCGACGCCATAGCGCTCTCGATCCGTCGAGATGCGCGCGGGCTCCAAGAGGGGATCGCGGGTGAGCCATCGAATCATTCGATCCCAAAACAGCTCGTACTCGTCGGACCCCACGGTCGTATCGTCCGCGGCGAACCGCCAGCGCCACGACCCGTCGGTCATCATCGCCCCGACGCGCCCTCGCCCCGTCTCGCCGACGACCAGAATCGGGAGCCGCCCGCCACCCTGGAGCCGCGCCCGCGGGTGGTGGAGCAGTACCTGCGCCCCTTCTTTGACGGCGCCGACGATGTTTGCGCCGTGCAGCGGAGGAAGCGAGCGCCATGTTTGCCGTGTCAGCGCAGGGTCCGGGCCCAGTGCCACAATCGGATGGCGCGCAAGTCGTTTGCTCACCTCGGCCCGATAGCTTCCCTTGAGCACGCCGGGCCCGCCGATCCTGACCGGCAGGACTTCTTCAATTGCTGTTCCTGCATATCGACCTTCGGCGAACGAGCGGTCGCCTCCAATCATGAGAAAGGACCCACCCCGCTGCACGTAGTCGCGGATCCGCGGGAGATAGGTGGCCATCTCATAGGGGGCGTAGTCGAAGTTCTGAAATATGACGACGTCGAAGCTGCCGAGATGCTCGCGGAAGAGTTCATCGGTCGGGAATGGAATCAGCGCCAGTTCGTTGGTGGGCGCGGCGGTCAGGTCCGCTGCGGCGCGCAGGATGAAGAACGACACCAGGTCGACGGAGCCATCTCGCTTGAGGAAGTCCCGGAGGAACCGAACGTCCCAGCTCGGTCGCCCTGCGACCAGAAGCGCACGAAGTCGCTCCCGCCCGACCCGCAGCAGCGCCGCCCGGTCGTTGTTCTGGGGGACCTCATCCTCGGCGGCCGCCGGGATCAACAAACGGTAGAGCGCACGTCCCGTCTGTCGAGGCGTGACCTCGAACGAGACCGTGCCCCTCCCCGACTCGTCTATCACGGCGACGACCTCCTGTTCGAGACGGCTCTCGTGCCAAAGCTGCACCCTCAGCTCACTGCGTTGCAGATCCCCCACCGCTCGGACGTCGGCCCTGATGACCGCGGGGACGCCCACGTACGCGGTGGTATCCGCTTGCAACGAAACGATCGCCTGGTCGTCGATCGGGTCGTCGCCACCGATGATGATCGCGTGAATCGCCGGCGCGCTCGGTCCAAGTGCAAGGGTGTCGCTGCGAAAGCTCGGGTCGGCTCCATCGGTGATCACGACCAGGGAGCCAAGATCCTGGTCAGCGCCTTTCTCCAGGGCGTAGCTGAGCGCATCACGAATTTTGGTTTCGTCGTCGGAGGGGTCGTAACTCTCGGTGAGTTGATTCCAGATCGCCCCCCGTGTGCCCGAGCCGAACAAGTACACCAGCGGGTTGACTCTGGCGTCCTCTTGCCATTCGTCGATCAATGCGCGCGCGGCTTCGCTCCGTGGACCGCCCTCGCCGGACAGCGTCATGCTGCGCGAGTTGTCGAGGAGGATGCCCGTTCCCCCAGCCACCTCTTCGAACGTCTCTCGGACCAGCGTGATCTGAATGGCCAACAGATACACGACGAGAATCCCGAGCCCACCAAGGGCGCTCAGCGTGTACCGTCTGCGACGGTCACTCTCGCCGCGGATCGAACGGAGCTCGACGAGCCAGAGTGCCAGCAGTGCGAGGCCCAGCACCCACGCGGTCGTGCTGCCCCCCCAAATCCCGAGTTGCCACTGCCAATCAGCCACGCGTGAACCTCAGCGCCCCGAGCCCCTTCGGCGCATGATGAAGGGAGCGTGCACCTGGTCGTCTTTGTAGTCGGTGCAGAGCGCGTAGAGGACGAGATTGACCCCGAGGCGAATCGCGAGTTCGCGCTGCCCTTCCCCACCGGGCACGACGGCCTGGCTCCAGGCGCCGAGCTTGTCGCGCTGAAGGGCGCCACCAAGGTCGTGTCGAGAATACACGATGGCAATGCGGTCGCCGTAGGTGATGCCCTCCAAGAACGATGGGCCTTGCACGCGCCCGACGGGATTCCGCAGGAGATAGAAGGAACGGTAGATCGTGTGATTCGCTGGGATGGGCTTGAGCGGAGTCGCGGGAAACGCCCGAAGGAGCTCACGGCGAACCGCCCGATCAAATCCTTCGCCGCCCGCCGTGGCGTCGTCGATCAAGATGAAGCCACCGCGGTGGATGTACTTGCGCAGCCCTTCGATCGACTCGTCACTCAAGGGGGGAAACTCATCACTCCCGCGCCAGTAGATGAAGGGACTTCGAAAGAGCGACGACTTGTCGAGCTTGGCGCGCCCTGGTTCAAGGATCGGCTCGACGCTCGATCGTTTTCGAACCTCCCATGCTAGGCGCTCCGCCACTTTGAGCGCACCTTCGGTTCCGCCGCCCACGTCCAGGGAGACGATCTCGAGGGCCGTGGCATCACCAAAGGCCGCGGCGTGGTGGACAGGCGACACTGAAAAGCAGGCCAGTACCAACCACAGGCGACCCCAACGCACCCCAAAAACGCCCGGCATGGAGACAGGAGTACCAATCGTACGACAAAGCGCAAGCCGGGTTGACGCAGGTGGTGTTCACGACGAAAGTTGCGCCGTGTCGAAGCTCCAACTTCGAGCATGCGCCGCGATCGCGTTGCTTGCGTTCGTATTCGGTTGCCAACGCGAGCGCGACGAGGCCGAGCGGCAGGTGCCCGGCGAACCGGCCGCCGAAGCGAGCTCGCCGCTGTTGTCACGTACTCGACCGCTGATGAGTACGGTGTTTCGAATTCAGGTCGACTCTCCGCCAGACAACGCAGAGAGCGTCATTCGTCAGGCGTTCGAAGAGGTCGAACGTTTGGAAACCGTGCTCTCCGAATGGCGCGACGACAGCGACATCTCGAAGGTCAACCAGCTCGCTGGCAAGAAGTCGGTGAAGGTTGGCGAGGACACCTTGCGTGTCGTCGACGCGGGCATGGATGTGTCGATGTGGTCGCGCGGTGCGTTCGATCTGTCGTGGGCGGCGCTTTGGGGCCTCTACGACTTTCGGCCCGACTCGATCAAGATTCCCACGCCCGGGGACGTCAAGCCGCGGCTCGGATTGATCGACTACAAGAACATTCGCGTGAGCAAGAAGTACAGCACGGTCTTCTTGAAGAAGCGCGGCATGGCGATAGGCACCGGCGGAATCGCCAAGGGCTACGCCCTCGATCGCGCCGGTGCGATCCTCCGAGGGGGCGGCGTCGAGAGCTACATGATCTTCGGCGGCGGTCAGGTACAGGTGCACGGTGAGCGCGACGGCCGTCCCTGGCGGGTCGGCATCCAGCACCCGCGCGATCCAAGCAGTTACTTCGCGGCGCTCGAGTCCACCGGAGCCTCCTTTTCCACGTCCGGCGACTACGAACACGCCGTCTTCGACGGGTCGGGCAAGCGTTGGCACCACATCATCGATACGAAGACGGGACGACCTGCGGACAAGTCGCTCTCGGTCACCATCATGACCTCCGAGGGCATCTACGCCGACGCCCTCAGCACCGCCGCCTTCGTCCTCGGGCCTAGAAAGGCCCTAGTGATGTTGAAGCGGATTGCCTACCCCGCAGAGGCCGTCATCGTGGGCGCAGACTGCAAGGTCTACATGACGGCGAAGGCGAAGAAGCAGATCAGGATGAACGTCGAGTTGGTGGACGGCCGCCTGCCCAACTGCAAGCCCTAGCGTTGGCGCTTAACGACAAAACCCGCGAACCAAAGCTCGCGGGTTTTGCAGTTTTTGCCGGCCTAGCCAAAGGATGACGCCCAGAATAGGTCAGCGGTCGGAGTGAACACCAAGCATCCGTCGTTTCGCGGGCGGGATCTATACGTAATTATTCACTGTATCGCCGCTAGATGCCTCTAAGCTCCCCTCTGAGTCAGCATTTGCTGAGCTTTTACGGAGCGTTGCCCTGGCTTGGTGCGGCTGAGGAGTCGCAGAAAGAAACCGTGCCTCGGTGACCCGTGGCACGGTTTCCGACGGCGCCCTGGGGTGCCCTACCCGCGCTCTTCAATCGGTACGAACGTCCGGTCTGCTTCGCCCACCCAAATCTGGCTGGGCCGAAAAATGCGATTGCCTTCGAGCTGCTCGAGCAAATGCGCCAGCCATCCGGATACGCGCGAGATCGCAAAAATCGGAGTGAACAGGTCCGATGAGATGCCGAGTTTTTGGTAGACGATGCCGCTGTAGAAGTCGACGTTGGGGTAAATGCCCTTGCCGCCGACCAGCTCTGTCATCTGAGTTTCGAGTTCGACCGCGAGGTCATAGTCTGGGGTGCTCCCGTACTTCGCGAACAGCTGCGTGGCGAGCCACTGCAAGATCGTCGCGCGTGGGTCTTTGACCTTGTAGACGCGGTGCCCGAACCCCATGACCTTCTCTTTGCGTGCGAGGCGGTCCTCGGCCCAGTGGCGAACTGCATGGGGCGAGCGGTCCTCGATGCTTTCCAACGTCGAAAGCACCTGCTCATTGGCGCCCCCGTGGAGCGGGCCAGCTAGACTGCCGATCGCCGAGGCGACGACGGCATACGGGTCGGTCAATGTGGAGCCCGTGACGCGTGCGGTGAAGGTGGATGCGTTCATCGAATGTTCGGCGTGTAGGATCAGCCCGACATCGAAGATGTGCTCGGCGAGCGTGGTTGGGACCTCACCTTCGAGCATATAGAGGAAGTTGGCGGCGTGGCTGAGCTCCGTGCTCGGCTTGATCGGGTCGTCGCCCCTCCGGATTCGGTGCCAGGCTGCGACGATGGTCGGCAGCTTAGCGATCAAACGAATGACGCTCAAACGGAGGAACTCCGGGTCCGAAATGTGGTCGCCCTTGTAAAACATCCCCATGGCGGCGACGGCGGCGGTCAGGGCGTCCATCGGCTGGCCGCTCTCTGGCAGGGTCTTCAGGAGGTCGATGATTCGGAACTTGAGCCCCCGCTCGGCGATGAGCTGATCGCGGAACTCATCGAGCTGCGAGATGCTGGGAAGGCGTCCGAAGACCAACAAGTAGGCGACTTCTTCGTACGAGCCGAGCTCCGCGAGCACCTCGATCGGGTAGCCTCGATATTGAAGTTTGCCGACTGAGCCATCGATCAAGCAAATGCTGCTGCGGGCGGCGGGA
>CAYZDM010000248.1:0-5234 GCA_964476875.1 uncultured Sandaracinaceae bacterium
CGACGACGGCGTAGCCATCGTTCGCATGGACCTTCCCGGCGAGCCGATGAACACGCTCAAGGCGGATTTCGTCGAAACCTTCACAAAGGTGTTCGGTGAGGTCGAGAACGACCCTGACATCAAGGCGGTCGTCTTCACTTCGGGCAAGAAGGACAGCTTCATCGCAGGCGCCGACGTCACGATGCTGGAGACCGTCAACTCCGCCGAGGAGGGCGAGCGCATTTCGCTCGAAGGCCACAAAGCGATGGCCCGTATCGAGAATTTTTCGAAGCCCGTAGTGGCGGCCATCCACGGCGTGGCCCTCGGCGGCGGCCTCGAGGTCGCGCTCGCCTGTCACGCGCGTGTAGCGAGCGACAGCAAAAAGACGAAGCTCGGCCTTCCCGAGTCGCAGCTAGGCTTGATCCCCGGCGCAGGCGGTACGCAGCGACTGCCACGACTCGTCGGCGTGCAACCGGCACTCGACATGATGCTCACCGGTAAGCAGCTCGACTCTAAAAAGGCTCGCAAGCTCGGCCTCGTGGACGAGGTCGTGCCACCATCGATCCTGCTCGAAACGGCCGCTCAGCTGGCACTCGCCCGAGTTGGATACAAGCCCAAACGCGACAGCTTCATCGACCAGCTTCGAGACAAAGACGCGGTGACTGAGTTTGCGCTTGCCAAGAACCCCGTCGGTCGAAAGATCCTCTTCGACCAGGCACGCAAGCAACTGCACAAGCAGACCCGCGGCAACTACCCGGCACAAGATCTCATCATCGACGTGGTTAAAGCGGGTCTCGAAGGCGGGTTCGAGGCCGGCCTCGCGGCTGAAGCGCGCGCGTTCGGCCGACTGCTCACCACGCCCGAAGCGGCCAACCTGATGAGCCTCTTCTTCGCCACGACTGCGCTGAAGAAGGACTCGGGCGTCGACGATCCAGAGGTGAAGCCACGCAAGGTCAAGAAGGTGGGCATGCTGGGTGCGGGCCTCATGGGCGCGGGCATTGCCTATGTCACGACCTCGGTCGCCAAGACGCCCGTACGCCTCAAGGACCGAGACGCAGACGGGGTGATGGCCGGCCTCCGGTACATCCGGGGCATCATCGACGGCCGGGTGAAGCGTAAGCGACTCACGGCGCAACAGGCGGATGCGCTGATGCTCCAGACCACCGGCACGACGAGCTACGCTGGCATGCAGGATGCCGATGTGGTCATCGAGGCGGTTTTCGAAGACCTCGCGCTGAAGGGCCAGATGGTCCGCGATGTGGAGGCCGCGGGCCGAGATGACGTGATTTTCGCATCGAACACGTCCTCACTCCCGATCACTCAGATCGCGGCGGCCAGCAAGCACCCCGAGACTGTCATCGGGATGCACTACTTCTCTCCAGTCCACAAAATGCCGCTCCTCGAGATCATCGTCACCGACGACACTGCCGACTGGGTCACCGCGACCTGCGTCGAGCTCGGCAAGCGACAGGGCAAACACGTCATCGTCGTCCGCGACGGCGTAGGCTTCTACACCAGCCGAGTCCTCGCGCCGATGATGAACGAGGCAGCGCACCTCGTCGCTGAGGGAGTGCCCATCGGCAAAATCGACACAGCGATGCTGAACTGGGGCTTCCCGGTCGGCCCCATCAAGCTCACCGACGAAGTCGGCATCGACGTCGGTGCCAAAGTGGGCAAAATCATGCTCGAAGCATTTGGCGAACGTCTGAGCGCCCCCGAGGGCATGCAGAAGCTCATGGAAGACAAGCGCTACGGGCGCAAGAACGGCCGCGGCTTCTATCTCTACGGCGGCAAGAAGAAGGGCGTCGACGAGTCTGTCTATGAAGTCCTCGGCGTCAGCCCGACGAATACGAGCATCACGAGCGAGGACATCGCCTGGCGCTGCGCGCTTCAGTTCGTCAACGAGGCGTGCCGATGCTTCGGCGACGGCATCCTGCGGAGCGCACGCGACGGTGACATCGGGGCGGTGTTCGGACTTGGGTTCCCTCCGTTCCGCGGCGGGCCCTTCCGCTTCGTCGACCAGGTGGGCGCCAAGGAGATCCTCGGGCGCCTGCGAGAGCTCGAGAAGCAGCTCGGCCCAAGATTCTCGCCGGCGCCCGTACTCGAAGAAATCGCCCGGAGCGGCCAAACGTTCCACGGCGAGGACCCTGTGCAGCCCGGCCAGTCGCGGGGAAACAGCGCTCAATTCGCGCCCCGGGCAACCGTCTAGCTCCTTGTTTTCTCAATGGAATTTGGCGATAACCCCCTAGATTTAGGGGTCGATTGCATGCCGACTCTGACATCCTTATGATGGACTTCGGTCGGGGAGCCGGAACAACGGACGGACGTTAGGCGTTTGTCTGTTGTCTCGGTAGGAAAACGCGACCAGCACCTTTCATGGCACCTCAAGAACGACAGCAGAAGCTAGAGCGCGCGGCGAGGACGATCGCACAGACTCGTCCGCGTCACCGCAGCGTCTTGCTCGTCGAAAGCGATCCGGACCTTCAGTGGGGTTTGGCGCGCATGTTGACGGTCGATGGGAACCGCGTGGTCGGGACCAGCTCCGGGGATGGCGCGCTCACTGTGATCGAGCAGTGGGACGCAGAGTTGGCCTTGGTCGCGTCGAGCCTTCCCGGCATGAGCGGGATCGAGGTCGCCCGCAGGCTCCGTGAATGGAACCCAGACCTCATGGTCATCTTGATGGATGATCAACAGATAGGGCCGGTTGCGGAGCGGCGCTCTTCAGACATCACCGCCTATCTCGCCAAGCCATTTCCCTTCGAGGCATTGCGCGCCTTGATCGACTCGCTTCAACTTACACCGGCTCCGGCGGAGTAGCCCTGCTAGGCTGCCTAAGCGTGAAGCGACTGCTTTCCGGGTTGTGTTTCGTATTGAGCGTCTCGCTCCTGGGTGCCGCCGTCGCCCAATCGACGCCGGGTTTCATCCACGTCGATGAGATCCGTCCCGGGATGAAAGGGTACGGCCTTTCGGTGTTTCGGGGGACCGAGCCCGAGCGATTCGATGTCGTGGTAATCGACGTCCTGCACAATTTCCGCCCCAACCAGGATTTGATCCTCATTCGAACACCGCACCCGCTCCTCGATAGAGCGCGTGGCGTGGCGGGAATGAGCGGCAGCCCGATCTACTTGGATGGCCGGCTCGCGGGCGCGTACGCCTACGGATGGAGTTATGGAACCGACCCCGTGGTCGGCGTAACCCCCATCGCTAGCATGCTCGCCGAACTCAAACGGCCAGTTCGGCTCGAGATGTTCCCAGGCGCCAAGCCGCTCCCGAGTCGACCGAGCGCCAAATCGACCGTCCCCCCTTCCAATGAACGATTCGCCGGTCTCCCTCCTTTTCGCGGAGAGCAGCAGGTAAGCGCCCTCTCCACGATTCGGGCGCTCCGAGCGCAGCAGGTCGACATGCAGGCCCCCGTCGGACTTCATCGGGCAACCACGCCGATCATGCTGGGCGGACTGCATGACTCAGTCGCCCACATG
The DNA here is from genome assembly GCA_964476875.1 of uncultured Sandaracinaceae bacterium. Taxonomy (GTDB): domain Bacteria; phylum Myxococcota_A; class Polyangia; order Polyangiales; family Houyiibacteriaceae; genus SG8-38. The sequence continues at coordinate 3,459 of CAYZDM010000248.1, forward strand.
CTCGCCAAGGAGTTCGAGCCGCTCGGCTTCATGGCTACGCAATCGAGCGTGGGCGGAAGCTCGAAAGGCGGCCCCAAAGCGTTCGAGCCGGGAGGCGCGGTGGCCGTCGAGCTTGCGCGCGGTGACATCAGCATCACTGGCGTCGGCACCGTCACCTACGTCGACAAGACCGGGCGGACGCTCGCATTCGGTCACCCCATGATGGAGGCCGGGGCGACCGGACTTCCCACCGCGACCGCGCGGGTACTTCATGTGATGGTGAGCGAGTTCCGCTCGTTCAAGATCGCAGAGTCGGGTCAGCCTCTGGGCGCACTGGTGCAGGACCGGCAACCAGCGATTGTGATCGACCCCGACATCGAGCCAGCACGCATTCCTGTTCGGGTGAAGATAAACGGCGCCGAAGGGGCACCCAAGACCGAGTGGCGCGTCGATGTAGCTAGCCACCGCATCCTCAGCCCTTCCATCGTGTTCGGAGTGATCGCCAACGCCGTGAAATCGACTGCGGGCGACAACACCGACGTGATCTTTCGCGCACGGAGCAAGGTCGCCATCGAAGGCCACGGAGTCATCGAACTCGACGAGCAGGGGTTCTCCCCAATGGGCGCCGCGAGCCCCGCGGTGTTCTCAAAGCTCAGTATGTTTGGACTCATGGAAGCCGCGTTCGCCAACCCGTTCGAGAGCTCGCGAGTTACCTCGATCGACCTCGAACTCGACCTGCAGCAAAGCCGCGAGGTGTATCAAGTGGCTGATGCCTCGGTAGCCTACGACGAAGTTGATCCGGGTGAAGAGGTGACGATCTACGTCCGGCTACGCCAAGTCGACAAGGCCGACACCATTCGTGCGGTCAAAGTTCCTATCCCACTCGCGGCCGCCGGCCACACAGTCCGGGTGCGGATCGCCGCTGGCAATCAGGTCGCGATCGAACAACCGCGGGCTGGGTCACTCGACGATCTGATCGAACAGACCCAACGGCGCTACCCCGCCACATCCGTGGTGGTGGCACTTCAGATGCCCACACGTGGTCTTCGTTTCGAAGGGCACGTCGTCGATTCGCTTCCGGCCTCGGCTCTGAACTCGCTTCAGCTCGTTAGCAGCACGGAGGACAGCCGCCCTTTCGTCACGCAATCGCGCACGGAGGTCGAGCTCGGGCAGGTCATCGTCGGCGGCACCAACCTCGTGCTCCGAGTCCGTCCGGCCGCGCGTGACCAGCTTCTGGGTGAGTAACCAAACGATGAACATCTCAAAGACGACCCTCCGAATCGCACTGGTAAGCCTGGTGCTCGCGACGAGCGCGAGCGTTGCTGCAGTGACAACCCAGAGCTTCGAGCTCGATACCGCCGACGCGTTTTTCAAAGGAGAGCTGGAAGGCGCCGCGGTGGATTCGAATGGCTCGGTTCGCGCCGGTGCAGCCACGGAGCGGACCACCCTCGAGAACGTACCGCTCGCCTACAGCGTGGCTCAGCGAGGAGGCACCACCTTCATCGGGACGGGCACCAACGGCGTCGTCTACGAGTTCAATGGGAAGCGCACGAAACCTTTCGCGGAGACCGGCGAATTGCTGGTCGCCTCACTGGCATTTGGGCGCGACGGCGCGCTTTACGCGGGAACCCTTCCGAACGGGCGAATCTACCGAATCGACCCCAAGTCTGGAAAGACGAAGCGCTTCTCGATTCCGAATGGCGCAAAGCACATCTGGGCGCTGCACTACGACAAGACGCGTGGCCAGCTCATCGCTGGAACCGGCCCCGAGGGGAAGGTATTCGCGATCGACTCGAT
>CAYZDM010000249.1:0-5226 GCA_964476875.1 uncultured Sandaracinaceae bacterium
TTTGATAGCGCCGGAAGGCGTGCTATTTCAGCCGCAACTGGAGGTTCTCATGCTTCGTTATTTGCCCTTTGTCTTCCTGATCGCGTCGTCGCTCTTCACACTGAGCTGCCAAGACAGCTCTGTCGTCCAGACCGGATCAATCGAGGTTCGCACGGACGAAACCGTCGACTTCAACCAGTACGAAACGTTTAGCGTCATTACGTCCGATCTCATTCCGCCGGAGAATCTCCCGGATCTCGACGACGAACAGATGGCGTTCAACGACCAGGTCAACCAGCTCATCATCGACGCGATGCAAGCGGAGCCCGTCTGCATGACGTTCATCGATCCGGATGATGTCACCGACGAAAATCAGCCGGACCTTTGGGCGGCCAACGGGCTCGGGCAGACCGAGGAGAGTGGCTACTACTACGAGTGCGTCGGCGGCTGGTGGTGGGGATACTGGGGCTGGTACTGGGACGCCTGCGCCTCCTGGTATCCGGTCTACGTCGACTATGAGGTGGGGAACTTGCTCATCCCCGTCGGCCCGCCGCCGGCCGAAGGCGAGGAACCTGCCCCGGTGTTTGCTGGTCTCGGGCAATCGGTCCTAGGGACTGGCGCCGACGTAGATACCAAGGTGCGCCAGGCCGTGACCGCAATCTTTGCGCAGTGGCCCGTGAAGCGAACCTGTCCGACTCCCTAGTCGGGTCTAGAGGTGGCGCCGACGCTTGCGTCGGTGCTGCTTCGCGAGCTCGGCCTGACGTCGCTTGGTCAGCTTCGGCGGGAACACGTACGGTGCGAGGTGCTTCAACGGATTCAGCACCTTGCCGTTTTGGAACATGCCGAAGTGAAGGTGGGGCCCGGAGTCTCGGATTCCGGTACGCCCTACGTCCCCTAGGCGCTGGCCAGCTCTGACTTCGTCGCCCACGTGGACTTCGTAGCTCGCGAGGTGCGCGTAGAGCGAGACGACACCGTGGCCGTGGTCGACTTCGACGAACAGGCCTCTTGGGCCCATGTGCCGCTCGTGGACGATCACCGCGCCCCAGGGTTCGAGCGGAATGTGCGCGCGGCGCTCCCAGTCGACTCCGGCGAACGTCACAGTGCCCGCAGCGACCGAGCGCACTGGCTCTCCTTGCTCTGACGCAAAATCGATGCCGTGATGAGGACGGCGCCCGTTATCACGCGCTTCGCCCAGACCGCTGATCGCGATCCGAGGATACCCGTCGAGTGGGCTGACGAACGAGATCCCCCCGAGGCCGGGTCCACCACGCGTGAGCAGTGCGTAGCTACTCAGGAGGCGCCGTCTTGCCGTGAGGATGCGGTCTTCGGGCGCCGCGTCGCCGACGCGATCCCCCCAAACGAGATGAGATACCGCGTGTCGGTGAGGGGCAGAGTCGAACGCCCTATCGATGTGCGGACATTGCTCCCCGAAAACATTCAACAAGGCCGCGGCGAAGTATAGATTCGCTTCCGGGTTCGCCAGTACGTCCCGCCGAAACTCGAACGCGCTCACGTCCAGCTCCTTGCGGGCCCAACCATTGTCCGTCCAAACGCCGAACCGGTAGGTGCCGCGGTGGATGTTTGCCTCGTGCATGCCACGGTTGATCAGAGTGAGACCAGTGCCGTAGCTGTTGTCGATTTCACTGTCGCAATCGCTCTGGCTGTAGACCAATGCTGCGAGCAGCCAAGGATCGACATCAAACTCTGAGCTGTACCGGACGATGCTTCGCGCGTAGCGTTCGAGATCGCCGGCTTCAGTCGATGCAGGGCAGAGTTGACCCATTGCCTGCGCGAGGTCGGTAGGCGCAACTCTTGCGGGAGAGGCGGGCTCCTCAGGCCAATACGACAGATCGATCAGGCCACCACCTCGAGGCCGCAGGCCCAAGCGTCGCATCTCCCCCGCAGTGAGAGGGCCCTTGTTCCCCCAGGATCGAACCTCTGGAGAGTCGTTCAGGACGACGCCCTTGCGCATGCGGCGTTTCCACGGTGTGTCCTGTGCTCGGCTTGGCTCCAGGGTCGCAGTGAAGACGACGAGGAAGGCGAGGGTTAAACAACTGGCTAAAATTCTCAAGCGGCTCTCCGAAGCTTTAAGGATGCAGTTCCTGAACCAACCCTCCAACTTAATGGCGTAAGTGCGCGGCTTGTTTGCCGTCTTCAAAGCTTTTGCGACCTTGGGCCATGTCCGCTAGGGTGCCGGTCAGGTCTTGCGGCGAAACGCGCGATGAGCAGCTACTTAGGGACACAAAATATGGGGGAGCGTCTCGCATCGCTTGCAAACCGTCAGGAGCTTTTCGCCCGGCGGCAATACGAGCCTGTGATCGCTCCTGAAGCGCTCGAGTCGACAACGTCGACTTGGTTCGGCGTAGGTGTGGCTGCGAACGACGCTAGCTGCGGGCTTCCGATCGACGTCCTCATTCTCGTCTTCGCGCAAGAGATGGTGCGCCGCGAGCTCGGTCTCGCGAAGAGCTCCATCCTCATTGCCGACAGCAATGCTTGCAACGCTGGCGTGCCGCGGTTGGACGTTCACCGCGCGGCCTCGCTAGCGCAGGCCCCTTTGGAAGCGTTGATCGACCGCTTTGGCTTCCCGGTTGATATCCGCCGCTCGTCTTTGCTGGCACCCGCGTCCGAGGTGGAGAGCAAGCAAGAAGCGTTGAAGATCGACAATGGGTACGTCGCTCAACAACTCGTTCAAACAGAAATCATGCGTACCCGCGGCGCTGCGGTCAAAGTAGGCTGGGCCCTGTCGGCGTGCACGTACGACGAGACTTACTTCGATCGTTTGTATCGCAACCGCTATGGCGAGCAGGTCTCGTTCGCGTACACCATTGGTGGTCGGACGCTCAACACACAGCGACCGCGCGCCTGCCCGTATCTCTGCCGAGAACCAAATGACCGCTTGCTGCTCGGCACGAAGGAAAACGCCGTTCGGAAGCTGTACGCCGATGCCGCATCGCCGGCCGTCCGTGGGTATCGTCGGTTGATCGGAAAGCTCGCGCGCGCGTATCATCACCTCACTGGGGATGACCCGGGCACGCCGGAGAGCTTCCTTCAGTTCGTGGTCGATGCATCGGCTGGGCCCTCTAGTAGTAGTGTGGCTACTGGAGGAAAGAGGCCAGCCCGCGAATCGCGAGCTCGCGCCCCTTCGAGCTTCGCTCCCTGATCTCGCGAGTCTGCGCTTCACTCAACGCGTCCGCGCCCCGACCGCTTTCACCAGTGCGCAGAAACGATTGCGGGCTGACTCCGCGCTCAAGGAGCAGCGCAGTTGCGTGATCGAACACAGACTCTCGCCGCTTCATCGCATCGAAGCTGCTTTCGATGACGGCGCGATCGACCCAGTGCTCGCTTCTGTCCCAGCCAAGAAACGCGACGATGCGCTCGATCGCCGCCTTGCGGTCGGTCAGTAGATCCTCGTAGCGAACCACCAGTACGTCGGCGTTTGATTCGTGCGCTCGCCAGCCCGCCACGTGGTCGAACCAGGAGCCGTACTGCACGCGACCATCCATGAAGCGGCGATAGAAGTCGTCGAGCGTCCCGTCGAAGCCAAGGTACGCCCGATAGAAATGGAAGTACGACACCAATACGTCGAGGCCGTCTCGCTCCACGTAGATGTAGCGGGCTCCGTCGGGCAACCAAGCTCTCGGAAGATGGCTCTTGAACACCCGTGGAGAAGGAAACCGCTCCAGGTCTGAACCGCTGAGCTCGCCGATCGCAAGCGAGCGTTCGAACCAGGGTGAGACCTTGGTTAGATGTGCCGGATCGGGCTGCTCCTCGTGCGCGAGTAGATGCAAGATCCACTGAGTCAATGTGGTTCCGGAGCGTGGATAGCTCGAGATGAACACATCGGTTGGTCGAACATCGAACTCAATCCGACCTCGCAGGAAGTTGGCGATTCGGCGGGCGTTGTCCAGATTACGGACCGCGACGTCGAGTGCACTGGTCGCCGCCCCCAGGACACGGCTGGCCGTCTTCTGAAGTGGATCCCGTGTCGTGGTCGTCTTGGTTGGCCGCATGATCAGACGCTGACTACCCTAGCACCGCCGATGGAAGCCCTAGCACATATCATGACGCCCGAGTTCGCCGTGGCGTTCGTCGTGAGCTTTCTCGCCGCGGCGCTTCACAGCACGGTGGGCTTCGGCTTCGCGTTGCTCAGCGTGCCCATCTTGTCACTCCTCAATCCGTTGTTTGCTCCGGTTCCACAGCTCCTGGTGGTATTCCCACTCACACTTGCCATCGTGTTCCGAGAGCGCCACGCGGTCGAAGTACGAAGCACGCTTTGGATCTTTGCGGGACGCGTGCCCGGCGCGCTCGTGGGTGTCGCGCTCCTGAAGTTGGCTTCGAGCGCCGCGCTGGACGTGCTCATGTCGCTCATGGTCATCGTCGGAGTTTGGATTGTCGTGTCCCATGCGAGCTTCCGGCGAACGCCCATCCGGGAGTTTGGTGCTGGGGTGGCGTCCGGGACGATGGCGATGGTCTCTGCAATCGGTGGTCCGCCGATCGCGCTGCTCTATCGAAACGACGACGGACCGACCGTGCGTGCCAATCTCGGGCTAGTGTTTGCGATCGGCATCTGCATCACCCTCAGCGTACGGGCTGCAGCCGGAGAAGTCAGTTGGGACGAGGTCGCCATCGGTGCCGCGTTGTTGCCGGCGGTCGCGCTCGGTTTGCTCGCGAGCCGCAGCTTGATTCCGCGAGTCGATGGCCCCCGGTTGCGCAACATCATCGTCGTCGTGGCGGGCGCGGCCGCGGTGTTGCTGCTCGTACGGGGAGCGCTCAACTGGTGAAGTGAACCCACGTCGTTTGTCGCTGGAAGCGAACCGCGTGCCAGTTGGCAGGCACTTCGGGTTCACTCCAGTAGTACAACCAGCGTGCATCGACCGGTGCGATATTCGTGCACCCGTGGCTTCGCACCTTGCCGAAATCGGTGTGCCAGTACGCACCGTGGAGCGCGAACCCGCCATGGTAGTAGAGCGTCCACGGAACTTCCTCGACCTCGTAGAACCCGTCGATCGGATCGGTCGCGTTCATCGTGGTCGAAATGTACTTCTGCTGGACTTCGTAGAGGCCGGTCGGCGGCTCGTAGCCCTCTTTGCCGCTCGAGATCAGGGTCGCGTAGACCGGATTGTCGCCCTCGTACGCCACCAGCGTCTGCTCTGCCAGGTCGACATGTATCCATTTACCGTCTGCAGGAACGCCGCTCGGGCGCTTGGCCTCGCGCACGACGCGCACTTCGTCGCGGCGAACCGCACC
>CAYZDM010000250.1:0-5222 GCA_964476875.1 uncultured Sandaracinaceae bacterium
GGCGACCGGGTGGGTGCGCCTTTGGGGTCCTGAGCAGAATTATCGTCTGCGGGCCGACTTGGAAACCGCAGGCGGTCGCGCGCAGATCAAAGGGGAGCTGCCGAGCGAGGGCGTCACCCGAATCGAGATTGCGAGCCCGCGAGCGCAGCTAGCGAAGGTCCTGGGCGGCGCGCCCGACATCGAGGTGACCGGTCGCATCGAACTCAGCGGCGACCCGAAAGACGAGAACGTCATTGGCGTCGAGATGGAAGCGGAGGGCTTCGTCTACGAGAACGTCCATGTTCCGGCCTTCGTTGCGAGCCTGCGCTCGCGTGACGACGGCCTCGACATCGACTCGCTCCAAACCAGATACGCCGGCGGTGACCTCACCTTGAGCGGGCACATCGAGTACGCGGGCGTTTCCGAGATCCACGCCCGTGGCGACGTGCCCGAAGTGAGCGACGACCCGAACTTCCAGAAGTATGCGCCAGGAATCGAGGGGAGCGCCGAGTTCGATCTGCACATTCGTCAGACGGTGGGCGGCGACTTCGAAACGAAGGGATTGGTGCGCTTCGATCATTTTCACTATGGGGCACTCAAGGCGCGGTTCTTGATCTTGGAGGGGCGGGTCTGGGGTGATCCAGCTAGGCCGCAACTCAACTTGGAGCTCGATGGAGCGGCGCTTCGCGTGGCCGGGTATCCGATTGGCAATGGTCAGGCGCTGCTCACCGGGGGTCCCGACGCGTACACCGCGACAGGCGAGTTCACGGCACGAGGCGACCGACGGGCGGAGTTCCAGGCGCGGGTCGAGGTCAACGAAGGCATCTATCGCCTCGACGTAGATACGATGGAGTTGGCGGTCGCAGAATTTTCCTGGCGCGGCTCGGTGAAGAACGCCGCACTCGATCCGGACAAGGGGATTTCATTCGACAGGATCCTGATGGGGCGCGGACCTCAGCGCCTCGAGGCGCAAGGCGAGTGGTTGTTCGACGGGCCGGACGACATTCGCGCAGACTTGGAGAACTTCGACCTCTCGCTGTTGCGGATCCTCTACCCGGAGGAGGCGCCGGAGTTCACCGGTGGAGTCGACCTGCATTTCGAATTTCGCGGTGACCTCGAAAAGAGCCCTACCATCGTGGCGGAAGGCACGCTGACAGACGCCAACCTCTGGGATATCGCTCCGGTCAATGCGGCATACTTGATCCGGTACGACAACCAACTGCTCGACGCCGACGCACAGGTTGATCTGGGCGGGCGCGGCAACTTCACCCTGAGCACGACGGGATTCATCGAGCCAACCGGGGATGGTGTGGGGTCGGCGCTGCGCAATGGTGTCTACGAAACCACGTTGAGCACCGGGGCCATGGATCTAACGCTGCTCGAGCTATTCCTAGAGGAAGAGATGCCCGATGTTCAGGGGTATGCGGACGCGAGCATTCGGCTCTCTGGACCCATCGACGCGTCGGCCTTCAAGGGCGCCGTCCAGATTCCGGCCCTCGTCATCGATGGTTGGGGCCCCGTCGCACTGGAGTCAGACTTCCGGTACGAATATGGCGCCCTCCTAACGCAAGTGCGCCTTGCCGACGACAAGGGCGAGCTGATTGAAACCGAAGCCAGCTTGCTCGTCGACCTGGTCCATCTGGCGCAGGAGCCGGACGAGGCGATCGAAGCGCTCGCGACGTCCCCCTGGCGAGTTTCATTCCGCATGCCCCCGCGACGATTGAGCGCGTTTCCCGACAAGCTCAGCGATCGCCTAGTACCGGACGCCGACCGCCTGCGTGTCGCGGCGAGTGCCACCCTAGCCGGCGGCGCGTTTCGAACGCGCGGCGACTTCCACTCGAGCCTAGACTGGCTTTCAGACTCGTCGGAGGGCCTGTGCGGGAGCGAATCCAACCCCCGTGCCACGGTGCGAGCGAGCTTGGAAGACGGGCTCACACAGCTCACTATGGACGGGGTAGTCGGAGACACCAAGGTGCTGAACCTCGAGGCCTCCGCGGAGACCCCGCTCGATGAGTGGTTGTCGAACGCCGAGATCCCATCCTTGCCCGTGACGAACATCAGCGCCGATTTCTACGACGCGCCGACCGAGAACCTACCGTACCTTTGCCGGTACGCGGCCGGCGTGTTGCGCGCGCAGCTGAAAGGCACGGGACTGTTCGGCGACGACCCGACGCTCTCGCTGAATCTTCAGGCAGACGATCTCCGTGCCCGAAGATTGGAGCCCGCTCGTACGACTGGAATGGTCAACACCATCGTCGAGACGCCCCCTTCGCGAAATCGAATCTCCGCCGCGTATGAAGACGGCGTCGGCGAGATGGACCTCGACATGCGCTGGTGGAACGGTGGCTCGACCACGATGTCGGGAAAGGTTCCCCTAACATGGGACAGTGAGCATCCAATCCCGGTGCTGGCCAAAAAGGGAGATGTCGAGGGGCAGGCGGACTTCGACCGGATGCCGCTTCAAGCCATCCTCGCGTGGATGGCCGGCATCGTGAACGTCGAGGGTATTCTCCAGGGCAGCGTCACGGCGCGGGGTCGTGTGCAAGACCCGAAGTTCGTCGGGAGCGTCGAGCTCACAGACGGCAGAGTCAATCTCAGAAGCGTCGGGCAGACTCTGGAGGACGTCACAGGTCGCGCCATCTTCGACGAGGACGGCGTCGCGATCACCGATCTACGCGCGAGTGATACCAACGGCAGCGCGGTCGCCAATGGTCAGGTGGGCTTCAAGAAGCTGAAGCTCAACAAGGTCGACCTCGTCGTAGACACCAAGAACTTCCCGCTACGTCAAGAGGGGTCGATCATGGCGCGAATAGACGGCAGCGCCCGAATGATGGCGAAGTTCGAGGACCACGGCCTAGACGGAGAGATTCGACTGAAGAAACTCGACCTCGATATCCCGGAGAGCAGCGCGACTCCTCAAGCCCTGGAGCGACACCCTGAGGTCTTCTTCATTGGAGAAACCTACGAACCCGCCCGAAGAAGCGATGCGTACGAGATAAAACTGAAGATTCGGTCCGAAGATCGATTGATCATCCGCAGCAAGGACCAGGGGTTCTACGTCGAGGCGACCGCCAACTTGGACACCAAGTTGACCCAAGAGTTCACGGTCAAAGGAACCGTGAACTTGCAGCGAGGTAGCTTCCAAGTCTTTGGCAAGCGGTTCGAGATCCGGTCCGGAAGCATGGTGTTCAATGGCGAGCCCGACATGGATGCCAAAGTCGATCTAGTCGCGCGACACTCGCTCCGCGGAAGCAACGACACGGTCAGTGTCTTGGTGTCAGGACGCCTGAGCGACCCGACCATCGAGTTCAAGTCGAACGTGCCGACGACCAGCGAGGCGCAGGTCATCGCCCTTCTGGTCACGGGCAGCACAAGCCAACAACGCGGGGTCAACACCTCCACCGCGCAGGCCTCACAGGATACGACGAACTTCCTGACCGGGGTGGCGGCAGGGCTCTTCTCAGCGTCGTTGCAATCACAGTTCGGCGGTTTCGCGCCCACATTCGGCATTACGCAGGGACAAGGGGTTACCGACGACACTGCGGGAGACACTGCCGTGCAGGTTGGTTTCAACGTGGATAGCGTGCTCCCGGACAACATCCCGATCCGTGGTCTGTACATAGAGGGCCAGTTCGTCGCGCGGCAAACCGAAGGCGGTCCGAACACGACCGCGCAGGCTCAGCGCCCAGGTTTTTTGATCGAGGCGCTGTGGCCTCTAAGCTTCGTCACGACGGGTACCTTTGCCCCTCCGTCGAACTGGAGTATCGACGTTACCTGGGAGCCATGAAGCAACTATGAGTCGCACACTGTTCGGAACCGACGGCATTCGAGGTCTGGCCAATCGAGGGGACATGACGCCGGAGGTGGCCTTTCGCATCGGCGCTGCAATCGCCTACCAGGCGGGGAAGCGCGTCAGCCACGTGCCTAGAATCGTCGTAGGGAAGGACACCCGGTTGTCGGGCTACCTTTTCGAAACGGCAGTCGCTTCGGGAATCTGCGCGCTCGGCGGCGAGGTACTGTTGTCTGGGCCGCTTCCCACGCCCGCCATCGCCCACCTGACCACCAGCATGCGCGCAGATGCGGGCGTCGTGATCAGCGCATCGCACAACCCCTACCAGGACAACGGCATCAAGATCTTCGGTCCCGACGGCTTCAAGCTCCCGGACGAGATCGAGAAGGATATTGAAGCGTTGGTCGTCGGCTCCGAGCTCGACAAGAAGCGACCCACGGGAACGCGCGTAGGCCGAGCCGAGCGCCTGGACGACGCCGCCGGACGCTACGTAGCATTCGTCAAAGCCTCTTTCCCCGATGAGCTTACCCTCGAGGGCGTGAAGATCGTGGTGGACGCGGCACACGGAGCCGCATACCGAACCGCGCCCCTCGTTTTCTCCGAACTCGGCGCTTCGACCCACGCGATTGGGGTCCGCCCCAACGGCAAGAACATCAACCTCAAAGTCGGCGCATTGCACCCCGAAACCTGCGCGCGTGAGGTCCGCAAGCGCGGCGCTGATCTCGGCATCGCACTCGATGGAGACGCCGACCGCATCATCATGATCGACGAGAAGGGGAACCAGATCGACGGCGACGTCATCATGGCTCTTTGCGCGACCCGAATGCTCCGAGCCAAGCGCCTTCGTCGTAAGACCCTCGTCGCCACTGTGATGAGCAATTTGGGGCTCGAGCGCGCGATCGAGAACGACCACGGGAAGCTTCTGCGCTGCAACGTGGGAGATCGCTACGTGGTCGAGACGATGCGAAAGCGGGGACTGAACTTCGGGGGAGAGCAATCGGGGCACCTGATCTTTCTCGATCATGCGACCACTGGCGACGGCCTCGTCGCGGCCATGCAGGTGCTGGCGATCGTCCTGCGCGAGGGGCGCCCCCTCTCCGAACTGGCCGCTGAGGCAATGCAGCGCGTCCCACAGGTGCTGGTGAACGTCACCCTACCCGGCCGACGACCATTGGAAGAACTGCCGAAGACGACTCACGCCATTGCCCTCGCCGAGAAAGCACTAGGCAAGAAGGGTCGTGTATTGGTTCGCTGGAGCGGAACGGAGCCCAAGCTCCGCGTCATGATCGAGGGACCCAAGCACGACCGCATCGAGGCGATGGCCAAAGGCATCGCTGCACAAGCTCAAAAAGAGTTCAAGCTCGCCCGCTAGCACAGCGAGTGGGCCGATCCGGATCGTGCTTCTACGGCTCGCCCAGCATCACGGTCACCATCGCGGGCTCGAGGTCGAGCA
>CAYZDM010000251.1:0-5221 GCA_964476875.1 uncultured Sandaracinaceae bacterium
CCGCACCGCCGGTCCCGCCGCTGCCACCGCTACCACCTGCACCGCCAGTCGCGCCACTGCCGCCCGCACCGCCACTGCCGCCGGTCGCACCACTGCCGCCGCTACCGCCCGCACCGCCACTGCCGCCGGTCGCACCACTGCCACCAGTCCCACCCGTGCCGCCGCCATCGATGCAGCGCACGTCGACGCTCCAGCTGTCGATGCAGTACGCACCACCATCGTCGGTCACAGAAATGGTGATGACGTGATCGCCGACCTCTTCGCAGGTGTAGAAGGTTGCCGGCGCCGACGGGTCCGCCAGGGTTCCTCCGTCGGCCGTCCAGGCGTACTCGATGGTGTCATCCTCTGCGTCCTCGGCAGCGGAGCTGACGATGATCACGTTTCCGACCGACGTCTGGAGCGGTGCCACGACCGCCTTCACGAGTTCGGGGCAAACACTGAATTTGCCGTTGACTCGGACGCCACCAAACCGCTGCCCGGCCTTACATCGAAGCAGCACGGCCGCCTCGGTGGCGACGCCTTCGCTCACGTCAAACATCGCGGAGCCACGGCACGTGGTCTGTTCGTCCTCCGATGTGGCTTGGAGCTCAATCAGATACTGGCCGGGGTCGAGCCCAAAGACCTCGGCGGAGGGCGTGGCATTCGGATCGCTGGTATTGATTGCACCCGTCATCGGGGCCATCCCGTTGCCCGTGATCTCCCAGAGCACTTCGTCGATCACCACAGAAAGCCCTTCGACCTCGGCGGTGACACTGGTCGAGATGTCGAGATCGATCAGCAGAGCGGACGAACAATCCACCGGGGACGAGTTGCCGCTGCAGCCAGCCGCCAGCAAGCTGGCAGCGACCAAGAAAGACGTAGCCAGCTTGGGACTCAGCACAATGGATCCTTTTGGAACGAGTACAGCACGGGGGAACCAACGGACGCGAACAGCCGAAGAAACCGAGATTACCCTGTCCCCACCTCCCCGGTAAAGGGACACTCCCCGGGCACCCAACTCAATGAAATCACTAAGGATCTCAGGCAAAGATCGCAGCATCGCGCCACGTCCGCAATCACCCAAGAGAAGTATGGCTCAGTGGACGCCCTGGTCTTGAAGGAGGTCGGCATGCCGGAGGTGAGGGCGGATGAAGTTCTGGTGCGGGTCCACGCCACTTCGGTTCACCCGGATGTGTGGCACGTGGCGAGGGGGCGGCCGTTCGTCCTTCGCCTGATGGGGGCCGTCTGTTCAAGCCGAAGAACCCGATTCCCGGGACGGATATGGCGGGAGTAGTCGAAACGGTCGGTGAGTAAGTTACTCGGCTTCGCTTCAATCGGTTAGCGTGGGTCGATCGAGCCCGGCCACATGCCCGGCGAAGGAGTGAGCATGAGTTCAACGAACGCCCGGACCGTCGTCACGTTTATCTTCGCATCAGCGATCGCCGCCTGTGGCGGGAGCGGTTCAGGCGGCGGAGGAACCGGCGGCGCCGGTGGCAGCGGTGGCATCAGCAACGACGAGGTCCAACAAACGCTCAACAACCTCGAGATCGAAACACCGGATACCAAGCGTGTCGACGCGGAAGGCAACGACCTCCCCGATAGCTACACGCCACTGGGCTCGAAGACGGCGCTCGAGAAGAAGAGCGAGATCTTCCTGGCCGGCCTGGGGCGCACGAGTGACACGGACCACGTCAATCTGCTGAAGTTCTTCCCGGGGATCAGCAACGTTCCTGGTCAGCCTGACACCGAGGACAGCGTCGAGCCCCTCCCTTCTGCTCCGCTCGACACGTCTTGGAAGTCGAGCGCATTCAACAACGCGGTCGGCGGCGACATCGACGGGGACGGATTCGATGAGACGGTGCTCCTTTGGCTCGACCCCGGCAATATGACCCTGCGTATCAAGGTCATCGACGATGAGAGCGAGGGATTCGCTGAATCAACGACGAGCACTTTGGGTACGGACGAAGCGACGTGGCTTACTCTGGTCACCGGCGATTTCAACGGCGACGGGAGCGACCAGATCGCCATCGCCGTGGCAGACGACAGCTCGGGTTCGATCGAACTCGTCTTCCTTAGTGGGAGCAAGACCGACGGCTTCGCCGTGGTGTCGGAGACGACAAAGAGCTGGCCCTCCACTGAAGACGGTAGTGAGCTCGGCATCGAACTCGCAAGCGGGCAGCTCGATCGCGATGCAGGCGAGGAGCTGGTAGTCGTCGTCAACGAGACGTTCGGCTCGGGCACGAATCAGTCCCCCGGCAACGGCAAGAGCACGTATTACATCTACGACGACGAAAGCGCAGGATTCACCGAGTTGGCCAACGAGCGCATCGTAAAGCTGATCGGCAACGACGCCTACACCGGCGTTGTGGGTACCGTATCTCTCGGCGATGTCGATGGCGATAGCATCGATGAAATCCTCATCGCGGCATTGGATCGTTTTCCGGTCCGGTGCGAGCCCGTCACTACGCTCCAGTTCTTGGTCGACGACCTCGACGCCAATCTCGTAGATCTGTCGGCGGGCCTTGGATCCGTGTCGATCAACAGTTGCGAGCAAGGCGGCAACAACGGTCACACCGAGCACCTGTGGGCTGACATGCTCAACATCGACGAGGATCAGTACGCGGAGGTTCAAATCAACGGCATCGTGTACGACGACTTCGTCAATGCCGGCCCCGACAACTGGGAGCCCATGCTTTTCGGTCCCTCGGACGACCCAACACCGGGGGAAGTAAGCCCGGCGTACATGTTCCGAACCAGCAGCAACAACGGCCGCCTTCAGACGCGGCGTGACAACACCGTCATCACGGTGGGAGACGTGACCGCGGACGGCCGCGACGACATCCTCATCTATATGCCAGGCGCGGTGAAGGTGGGTGAGGTGACCAGCGGCAACCAGACCACCGCCGTGAACGAGCCCGCCGTGAGCGTCTGGGGTGTAGATCCGCTCACGGGGGAGTTCGGACTGAAGTTCGTGGAGATTCTGGACCGATTGCATTCCGGCACTGCGGCGGGCGGTCCGCCGATCGTCCTCGCGGTCAACGTGGACCGCGACACCACGACTTTGAAGTACGGGGCAGGCTCGCACCGACTCGTCTACAGCGAACCGATCGTTCACGCCGCGCTGGCGGCGCCACCCTGCTGGGATACCGGAATTCAAATCTCCGACGCGTGCCGAACGTCCTGGGGCACCGGGACCACCTCAGGGATCGAAGGATCTGTGTCGCACACGATCACCGCGCGCTACCACTCGGGCGTCGAAGGCGGGGTAAGCCTTCCGATCGTCGGAGACGTTGGGGTCGAGGTCGAGAAGAGCGTGGGCATTGGGCTCGGCTTCGAGGCGAGCTACGGCTACGAGATCTCCCGAACGATCACGTACACGACCGGGCCCATGGAAGACACGGTCGTGGCGACCGTCATCCCTTTCGACCAGTACACCTACGAGATTCTGTCGCACCCGGTGTATCCGGAGCTCGTCGGTGAAGAGATGGTTATTTCGCTCCCCCGTAGGCCGAGGACGATCCAGATCGAACGGGAGTTCTACAACGAGGCCATCACTGGAGAAGGCGTACGTGTGGACGAATCGGTTTTCCAACACACGATCGGCGATCCTAGAAGCTACCCGCGAGCCAGCGAACGGAACCGCGACGGCGCGAGCTCGGTCGGTCCCATCGACGTCGGCACGGGAAGCGGGAGCACATCGGTCGAGATCAGCGAGTCACGTGTCGCAGGCTTTACGGCGTCGGTTACCGTGTCGTACGAGAGGTCGGTGAAGGCCACCGCCGGCAAGGTCATGAGAGGATTCAGCGTTGGCACCGAAAGCACCGCATCGCTCGGAGTCACCATCGGAAGCACGGTCTCGTTCGCGGGTACCGTCGGCGAGATCCCGCCACCCAACAACACGGTTGAGAACGAGTACAGCTACGGGATGTTCGTCTACAAGCAGGATGCCGGAGAGCAGGAAAGCTCGTTCCAGGTGATCAACTACTGGGCCGAGTAGCGCTGCGGTCGCTGCGATCTTTCGCGCAGGAACGCAGTGAATTCATGGAGTTATCGGGGTGGGGAGTGTCCCCGTTTTAGTCGACGATGCGGATGAGGTGTGTTGGGGCTGTTGTGAGGTGGGTGGCGTCGATGGCGCTGAGGGAGTCCCGGACGTCGCCTTCGCGGGCGTGGTGCGTCAGCATGGCGATCGAGGCGGTGCCCTCCTCACCGGAGTCGACGTCCTGAACCATCTGCTCGATCGAGATGCCGGAGTCACCGAGCTTGCCCGATAGCGCAGCCAGCACACCGGATTGGTCTCGCACCGAAAAGCGCAGGTAATAGCGAGACGAGAGATCGGCGATCGCCTGAATCTGAACACCGTCCTCCGGGACGCTCCACCTTCTGGCAGGTCCGCCGGCGAGTGACCTCTTGGCGATGTCGATGATGTCGCCCGCAACGCTCGTGGCGGTTGGGCCCGCACCGGCGCCGAGACCCGAAAGGAAACTGGGGCCGACCATCTCGCCTTGAATCGCGACCGCGTTGAGCGCGCCGTCAACGTGTGCGAGTGGGTCCCCCGCGGGAACCAAGGCAGGATGAACCCTCAAATCCAAGACGCCGGTTTCGAGTTGTTCAGCCACGGCGAGAGGTCGGATCACGTAGCCGAACTTACGCGCATACTGAATGTCGCGCGGATCGACCTGCTCGATGCCCTCGGTTGGGATCTCGTTTGGCAGTACGCGGGCGGCGAATGCGAGGCCGGCGATGAGCGCTAGCTTGTGACCCGCGTCGCCGCCGGTGATGTCGAGCGTCGGGTCCGCTTCGGCAAAGCCGGCTTCCTGCGCAGCCTTCAATGCATCCGCGAATGCCGCGCCTTCGTTAGCCATGCTCGACAAGATGTAGTTGCTGGTTCCGTTGATGATTCCTCTCACCGAGCGGATGTGGTCGGACGCAAGCGACTCCCGAATCACTCGGATCACGGGGATGGCCCCCGCCACCGCCGCCTCGAAGTACAGGTCGCAGCCGTTTGCCGCCGCGAGCGCGAAAAGACCAGCACCTCGCTCAGCGAGAAGGGCTTTGTTGGCCGTCACGACGTGCTTGTTCGCCTCCAGCGCCGCGCGTACCAAACGCTCGGCGACCTCCACGCCGCCAATGAGCTCGATTACGATATCGACATCGTCCCTCGTAACCAGTGCAAACGCGTCGTCCATCAGGGTGATGCTCGGATCTTGGGCACCAACGAGCTCGAGCCGAGCCGGGTCCTTGT
>CAYZDM010000252.1:0-5220 GCA_964476875.1 uncultured Sandaracinaceae bacterium
GGATCGCCCCCGTTTCGTAGAATCAGGTGTCGTGTGTAGTGGTAGACCCGATACACATGCCCGCGGTACCGGGGATAGTGAGGTCCGAGCGCCGTTCGATAACGGTCGAGCACTTCGTCGATGAGCGAGGAATCTTCCATGAGTCGGGAATCCGGCGGAGGATACCATGCCCTGCTCTCTTCTTACCTCAGGGCACCGTGATGACCGAACGCATCCCAAAGTGATCTGACAGCGGCACCATCTGCCCGTCCACTGGGACTACGTCTTCGTCGTAGATCCGGTCCGTCGACACGACGGAATCGGCCGACAAGTTGTGAAGAAGGATATGGTCGATCCAGACCGACACCTCCGTCCCGGCGACCGGATTCGTTGAGCAAAAGGTGCACAGGGGCGCGTAGTCGGTCGTATACGCAGGCGGGAACACCGACTCGAGCAGGTCTAGGGTCGGCTCGCCCTCCGCCACGATCTCCTCCGCGGGATAGGCGTGCCCGGCATTGAAGTCCCCCAGAATCACTGCTGGTCGACCGTCGCTGTTCTCGTTGACGTAGTTGATGAGCTTCTGTGCTTGGAGTTCCTGCTCGGCTTCCCAACCGGCGGCACCGGTCATCCCATCGCCATACTGCCCGGTGTAGGGAAACGTGAAGTCCGTGAAGATCGGCGTGAGGTGATTGCAATAGGTGTCGAGCTCTGCTCCGTTCGGCAGTTTGACGGTCGCGCTGAGGATGGTGCGACGGTTAAATGTACCCGGGACGACGAGCTCCTGTGCGTTCTCGAGAGGATGCTTGGACAGAATCATGACACCGTTCTGCCCCTCGAACGCGAGGTCCTGCTCCACGACAGTCGTGCAGCTTGTACGGATCTCGGCGAACGTCGCCGTGGGGAGCTGCGTCGCGAGGCATGTGTAGCAGCGCTGTTGCTCGACATCGCCGAACAAGAGACCTCCGACGGCACCGACACACGCGGACCCTGCGCAGCCGATGCTCGTGGTGCGCCCGTCTTCGCTCCCCGGCATGGTCGAACAGTTGGCGCTCACGCAATCGACCGCTTCGTTCATTTGGTCGGCGATGGTCACCCCCTCACCGATATCGGTCTCCCCGCAGGGTACGGTCGTCGGCGGTGGCGGCACCGCGCCCTGTTGATCGGTCGCGTCGTCGATTGGAGTTTGCAGGTTGTCCTCGAACAATGCGGAATGCGGAAACGCGTCGATGGCTGCGTCGCGAATCAGTTCCTTGTCCGCCTGCGTCCACACCTCTTGTAGGCAGAGGATGTCAGCGTCAGAAGCCGCGATGGCGTCTACAATCGGTTGACGTCGTTCCGCCTCGTACGGAATGAATGCACCCGCAAAGGCCACATTGAACGTGTCGACAACGACGTCCTGTGGCTCGGGTGGCGGGGTGGTTTCGCCCTCGCTGCCGCAGCCGACCAGCAGTGCGAGGACGCTCAGTGTAATTAAGCTACGTGTCATGAAATGCTCCCGGTGATGTGGGCGATCCATCAGAGTGCGTCGCGCCAACCAGGGGAAAATCGCGCATGAAGGGCCCCTGCGTCAAGCCCAACGTTTCGTCGTACGGTCTAGGGACGGGCTGGCGTTGCGCCGCCCCCGTGCCAAAGGCAGGGTCACACCATGACAGGCAAGATTCTCGTCTACGGTTCGTACGGATACACGGGCAATCTGATCGCACGCTTCGCCAAGGAAGACGGAATCGACCTCGTTCTTTCCGGCCGCAACCAAGAGCGGCTTCGCGCGCAAGCAGAACGTTACGGCTTCGATTTCGTGCCCGCCGACATATCGGACCCGGCCTCGATTAGGGCTGCGCTTCGTGACGCGGAGGTGGTGATCCATTGCGCAGGCCCCTTCGCCCACACCTACGAGTCGATGGCCCGCGCGTGCATTGATACCGGAACACACTACACCGACATCACCGGCGAGGCAGAAGTCTACGAGGGCCTGTGGGCGATGGACGATGATGCCAAACGTGCCGGCGTCATGTTGCTGCCCGGAACGGGCTTCGACGTCGTTCCGTCGGATTGTTTGGCCGCACACCTGAAGTCGCGGTGTCCGGACGCGACGCACCTCGAGTTAGCGTTTCGTGGTCGCGGGGGCGGTGTCTCCCATGGCACCGCGAAGACCATGGCTGAGAACTTTCATCGTGGGGGCACGATCCGGCGGAATGGCAAGCTCGAGCACGTCCCGACAGCATGGAAAACCCGCATGGTCGACTTCGGCGACGGCCGACCAGCCCACTGCATGTCGATCCCGTGGGGCGACGTCGTCACGGCATACAAGAGCACCGGCATTCCGAACATCGTGGTCTACACCGGCGTGCCGAAGCGACCCGCTCGGATGCTACGACTCGCACGACCGTTGTTGCCCATCGTCGGACTCGCGCCGATACAGAAGATGATCAAGAAGCGCATCGAGGCAGGTCCCGCCGGACCCGACGACCAGTCCCGCGCTACGGCTTACAACGAACTCTGGGGAGAGGTGCGGACCTCGGACGGCCGGACCGCAGCGTCACGCCTGCGAACACCGGAGGGCTACACGCTGACCGCGCGAATGTCTCTGATAATTGCTCGAAAAATCTGCGACGGCATACACACACCAGGCTTCCAGACGCCATCCACGGCATACGGTACCGATCTGATTCTCGAGTTGCCCGGCACCGAGCGCTTCGACGACTAGGACGCTACGCTGGGCCGAAGCGGCTCGCTGCCTGCGTTCGATAGTGCTAACGATCGCACATGGGACAGCGCATCACCGTCGTGGACGCGTTCACGCACGTCGCCTTCGCGGGGAATCCTGCCTCGGTCTGCTTGCTCAGCGAGCCGACGAAGGACGCCTGGATGCTGGCGGTCGCCCAAGAGATGAATCACTCCGAAACCGCGTTCTGCGTGCCGCTCAAAGACGGAGGCTTTGAGCTGCGTTGGTTCACTCCGGGCGGCGAGGTCCGGCTCTGTGGGCACGCTACTCTCGCCGCCGCGCATGTCCTCTGGGAAGAGGGGTGGCTCGAACATCGAAGCACCGCACGCTTCTCGACGCTCAGTGGTGAGCTGACCGCCGCCCCGCTTGGCAGAGTGATCGAATTGGACTTTCCTGCACGTCCCCCCAATGAGGTGCAAGCCCCGACCGGGTTGGTCGAGGCCCTCGGTGTCAGCGCATCCTGGATTGGCCGCGACGTCGACGACTACATCGTCGTCCTCACCGACGAGGCTGCGGTCAAGAACTGCGACCCAGATTTTGGCAAGCTCCGTTCGACAGAAACCCGCGGCGTCATGATCACCGCCGAGGGCGAGCAGGAGGACGTCGATTTCGTCTCTCGCTTCTTCGCACCACGGCTCGGTATCGATGAGGATCCGGTGACCGGCTCTGCCCACTGCTGTCTCACCCCCTTCTGGGCGGAGCGCCTCGACAAAGAGCAGATGACAGCGCGACAGCTGTCCGCGCGCGGCGGCCAGCTCGATGTGGAGCTGGCGGGTGATCGCGTCAAACTTCGAGGCACCTGCGTGACGACCCTTCGCGGGGCCCTGACCGAATCGCCACCCGCCGCGACCCCCTGGTCGCGCCCCTAGATCGAAGCTTCTATGCCAAGGGCGCCGCAGATGTGCTGCATCGCGGTTTCTTCTGACGCTCGAACGCGGCCGTCGGCTCCAATCGCGATCGCCGCGGCACTACGAACGAGCTCACATCGATCGGCGTCTCCCTTGAGCCGAGCGATGTGCTCGCACGCCTGCACCCGCCCCTGTACCGGATCTGCGATCAACGACTCGGCCAAGTCGCGAAAAGACGACTCGACGGCGTCGAAGTCGAGGTTCACGAAAACATCCGCCTTGCCCCGTAGCACGCCGACAAACTCGTCCACCTCGGACTCTGCCAACTCGCCGTCCGATGCCGCCACCAACGCGAACGCCGCGGACAGCGCGCGAAGCAGCTCATCTGAAACGCCCGAGCTGAACCGAGCCCACGTCGCGATGGCATAAGCCATACTCTCATCCGGAACCATAGAGGCCTCCCAAGGCTGCGGACACTAACGCGTTTGCCGCGTCATGACGAGTCACGACTTGTCCAGCGCCTCGTGGACACGCGCCCGCAGCCACTGATGCGCGGGATCGGAATCGAAGCGCGGATGCCACCAAAGGGACTCCACGACCTCCGGCAGCTCCGAGGGTGCTTCGAGCGTGATGACGTCCCGAAAATCGATAGGAGCGGAAAGCAAGCGTCGCGGTACCGTGGCCACCAAATCGGTGCTTCGAACCACTTCCGGAAGAGCCAAGAGGTACGGAACCGACACGCGAATGCCCTCGGTGGAAGCCAGGCCGGGCACCGCTTCGGACATCGGTCTCGGTACGAAGCCGATCGGCGTGTAGGCCAGATGGCCATGTGCCGCGTAGTCCTCAATACGGACACGCTTGCGTCGGGCGAGCGGATGTCCGCGGCGAACGAGGCATACATAGTCGTCAGTGAGAAGCGTCTCACGCCGGAGCCCCTCAGAGGAATTCAGATGAACGGCGAGTACGAGGTCGATCTCTCCGGAGGCCAGCTTGTCAGAGAGCCGGCTGATCGAGATCGGCTCCACTTGCACGCGAACTCCAGGGGCGAGCTTTCCGATGCGCCGCACGAGCGCCGGGAGCATCATGGTGACGCTCAGATCGGGGAGCGCAGCGCGGAAGATACGGGTCGAAGTCGCCGGGTCGAACCCCATTCCAAGTTGCACGGCGCGCTCGACCGAGAGCAACGCGTCGGACAAGGGCGCCAGCATGACCTCTGCGCGTGGTGTCAGCACCATGCTCCGGCCCTGCCGTACCAACAGGGGGTCGGCGAACAGTTCCCGTAGGCGGGCGAGAGTCTGACTCATGGCCGGCTGGGTGATGCCAATCCGGCGAGCGGCCTTGGTCACGTTCCGCTCGGACAACAGCGCATCCAACGCCACGAGCAGGTTGAGGTTCAGGCCGGCGAGACGCGTAGACTCCATCGGGAGCCATAATTTCAGCTAATGGCCGGATGATCAATGCGAATGCACCTGAATCGCTCGGCTATTCCGCTCTGACGCTCTTCGGGCCGACTCAGGGCTTCGGGTCGCGGTATCCGTAGTCTCGATGCCAATCCTCGAGCGACTTCTCGGGATACGCATCGTATTGCTCGTCCTCGGGATCCGCTTGCACCGGAGTCCAGTTGGCCCTGCTGCCGATCATCATATGGACGCGCGCCGGGGGGTCGGGAAG
>CAYZDM010000253.1:0-5214 GCA_964476875.1 uncultured Sandaracinaceae bacterium
GAATCTCGCCGTCGTTCACGAACAGCAAGGTGGGAACGGAATGAACATTGAACGGCTGCGCCAGGGCAGCTTGCGTCGCGGTATTGATCCGCACGAACCGAATCGGTTCGTCGGCAAGCGCCTCAGAGACGGCATCGAATGCCGGGGCCATGGCTTTGCACGGACCGCAGGTGGGCGACCAGAAATCGAGGATTGCGGGACCGCCACCCTCACCCATCAACACCTCGAGCTCGCCCATCGTCTTGAGATCCTCAGCCATTGCGATTCTGTGGCACTTCTGGGTCTACCCCGCCAGTCTTCGTCATGGCTGTTGGCCGAGAAAGCTGGGTGAGAATGCCCTCATCTTCCAAAGTCGCTGCGTTTGCGTCTATCATCGGGGAGCCCATGCAGGACGCGCTGAAGCCAAGTGAGACCGAGTACCTCGAGATCGAGCACCCATGGGTGTCCCACAAACATCTGCCTATCTACGAGTGGACCTTTCCGACCGAGGCCAGCGATGCGGAACTATTGGCCTTCGTGGAGGCCCGGGAAGATTGGGCGACGCGCGCACACTACCCTGTCGCTTGGGTAGTCGAGCTGTCGAACCTCACCCGCGCCAACGCGAAGCAGCGCAGGACATTCGCGGAGCACCTCAAAAGGTTCGAGGGACACGACGTACTCTGGAATGGCGGCTCAGCGCTCGTCGTACCGAGCGGCTGGCTCCGTGGCTTGGTCACAGCGGTGTTTTGGATCTCGCCCCCTAAGTTTCCACATCAGGCGTTCGCCAAGCGCACGGACGCCCTCGAGTGGGCGCAGCTGCAGCTCGACGCGAAGATTGCCGACTGCAAGGCGCACTCTGCGGTTCGCCCGCGTCCATGATGACTTGGTACACAGGCGATCCGACCTACGACACCGTGCTCACGCTGGCATTCGGCCTCGTGGTCTTGGTGTTCATTGGCGGCGCGGTAGTGAAAAGCCCCTATGGGCGCTTCGCGTCGGACAGCTGGGGCTTCAATCTCAGCCCACGCCTCGGATGGTTCCTGATGGAGCTACCGGCGATGCTCAGCTTCCTCTTCTTCTACTTCCAGGGCAGGAATCGCTTCGACCTCGTGCCGCTGTTCTTCCTCTTCGTCTGGGTCGTGCACTACGGCAACCGAGGTTTTGTCTTTCCCTACCTGATTCGCAGCCCGAAGGGGTCGACCGCGTCCTTCAGCATCACCATCGTGGTGATGGGTTGGCTCGTGACGACGCTTCACGGCTACCTGAATGCCGCTTTCATCAGCGACCTCGGGACGCAGTTCACCCGGGATTGGTTCTTGGACCCGCGGTTCATCATTGGAATCACGCTCTACTATGGGTCGTTCGTGCTCAATATCCGCTCGGACGCGATCATACGAAACCTCCGCAGCGTCGAAGAGATCGAACGCGGCGACAAAGTGTACAGAATCCCAGAGGGCGGCCTTTTCCGGTTCGTGACCAACCCCTCTTACCTGACCGAAATCACCGCCTTCACCGGATTCGCCATCGCGACCTGGTCCCTTGGCGCAACCTTCATCTTGCTGATCACAATCGCGAACCTCGTGCCACGCGCGTTCCAGACGCATCGATGGTACCAAGAAAAGTTCCCGGACTATCCACGTGAACGCCGGGTGTTGATCCCGTTCGTCTTGTAGTGGCCGGGAGTTTCTAGCCGCGCTTTAGAAGCGATCGGAACCACGCCCCGGCGACGACTAGAGGATGCAACAGAAGCATCTCTAGGCCGCCCGCAACCGACGTCGGATCCCGGGCGACACCAAGTTGTTGCAAGATGGTCAATGAGTCGAAGCTGAGGCGTTCGCAGACGAGATTCGGTCCGTCGAACTCGAAGACGTTGCACATCATGTAGTCGACCTCGCGTCCGGTGGGCGGCAACCCCTTCCACGCGCCGGCATGCGTGCCGACGAACCGCGTCTCCACGATGATGGCGTCCTCGGCGACGTGCATCTTTTCGATGGACAGGACGAAGTTTGGGAATCCATCGTGGCTCTCCAAGAGAAAAGCGAGGACCTCATCGGCACCATTGTGAACCTCCGCAGTTGGCGTCACCTCGTACCGCGGGCGGGAGAACGTGCGCACGGTCGCCTCGAAGTCGTGGCGGTTCTCGCTTTCGATGTGCTCCAGCACGACCGCTTCACGCGCTTTTTGAAGGGCCGGATCCACCGCTTTTTCAGACTCCATCACGAATCGTTGGGCGGAGGCTACCAAAACGGGGCGAGGTGGGATACGTCTGTGCGTCCCATGAAAGCCCTTGGAACCGTCGACACGAGCTTCCTGCTCGCCGAGAGCCGCAAGATGCCCATGCATACCGGCGGTTTGATGCTGTTTAGTTACCCCGAAGGGGCCCGCGAAGACTGGCTGCACACGACCCTGTCTGGCAACGACGACCCCAATGCGGTGCAATATCCCTTCAATCAAAAGCTCGCCTGGCCGCTCCGGAGGCTTGGTCTTCCGCACTGGGTGACCGACCAGGACCTGGACACTCACTATCACGTTCGACACTCCGCCCTGCCGAAGCCTGGCCGCTACCGGGAGATGTTCTCGCTGGTGTCTCGTCTTCACAGCACACGGCTCCATCGCGACCGGCCTCTGTGGGAAGCACACATCATCGAGGGCGTCGAAGAAGATCGATTCGCGCTCTATGTGAAAACACATCACTCGATGATCGACGGCGTAGGCGCCATGCGGATGATGCGCACCTGCCTCAGTGCCAACCCCGACGAGCGCAATATGCCGGCGCCCTGGAACATGCCTCGCCCCGCACGTCCCAAGGTGGCGGCCCCGGTTGACCAACGCGGGCCGCTCGCGGCGACCGCGGGCGCCCTGGGTGGCGTGTTCAAGTTCGCCGACGCCGTTCGTCATCGTGAAAAGCACGGAATGATCGCGCCGTTCCAAACGCCGATGACCATACTAAACGGCCGCGTCACCGGTTCGCGCCGGCTCGTCGCCCAGTCCTGGTCACTTCCGCGCATCAAGAAGGTTGCCAAGGCGCTCGACGCCACCGTCAACGACATCGTGCTCGCGATGTCAGGCGGCGCGCTTCGACGATACCTCTCCGACCACAACGCCCTACCCGAAGAGCCGCTGACTGCGATGACGCCAGTTTCGTTCCGCCCGGCCGACGCCGAGCTCGAGGGGAACTCGTTCTCAGTTGTGTTCGCAACGTTGGCCACCGAGATCGGCGATCCGCTGGACAGGCTTCGCGCCATTCAGAACTCGATGGGCGAGGCGAAGCGCTTACTCAGAGGGATGAACAGCGCGGACATCCCGATCTTCACGAGCATCGTGGCGCTCCCGGTGCTCGTGCCTCATTTGTTGCGACTATCCGGCAGAACGCGCCCGACGTTCAATGTGACGGTCTCCAACGTCCCCGGGCCGTCCGAAAAACTATACTGGAACGGGGCCCCGCTCGAGGGGATGTATCCCTTGTCGATCGTTACGCATGGGCAGGCGCTCAACATCACGGTGACCAGCGTGGCGGATAGTCTCGACGTCGGGATCGTCGCATGCCGCCGCTCGGTGCCCAGCGCGCAGCGTTTGATCGACCACCTCGAAGAGGCCCTCGCAGAACTCGAGCGCGCCTGCTCAATCACCTAGCGCCCCGGGGGGTATCCCTCCAAGGCTCGCTCGACGATCTCGGAGACGTCCCGCGAGATCCCGACATGCGAGGCAATGCGCTCGAGTTCGGCCCGCATCAACTCGCTTCGCACGGGCTCGTACCGCTTCCACTGATTGAAACAGGACACGACCCGCGCCGCGACTTGAGGATTGATCGCGTCGAGATCGAAGATACGGTCGGCGAGGAACCGGTAGGCTCGACCGTCCGCACGATGGAACCCCGCTGGGTTGCCAGCAGAGAACGCATACAGCAGTGATCGCGCTCTGTTTGGATTGGCGAGATTGAAATCCGAATGACCGGTTAGCGCCACCACCCGATCGAAGACATCAGCCCTGCTCGCCATGGCTTGCATCCGGAACCATTTGTCGAGCACGAGTGGCTCACGCTGCCAGCGTTCGTAGAACTCGGCGATCGCCTGGTCGGTATCGGGGCCCGCCAGGTCCGCTAGGCTCATGAACGCGGCTTCGTAGTCGGTCATGCCGGTGGCGGTTTGGAACTGCTCCACGGCCATCGCGATCGATTCCGGTTCCTCGAGCGCTACCAGATATCGGAGCGCCCGATTCTTGAGTCGACGTCGTGCGATCTGTGTCTTGTCGATCGCGTCGGTGCCACTGGCGTTGGCGGCATAGGTGCGCATCCAGTCTTCACGAAGAGCGGACGCCAGCCCGCTGGTCGCAAAACGCCTCGCTTGGTGAACCGCCTCCGGATCGACCACGCTCAGCTCCTGCGACAGAATTTCCTCTGATGGAAGCGCCAGCGTCAGCGCTTTCATCGAGCCGTCGAGTTCCGGGTCGGCCAGCACCTCCCGGAATGCGTCGACGAGCCTCTGATCGATGACGAGCGGCTCACGCTCGACGACGCGTTCGACGAGCCCAAGCAGGACTCGCTTGGCGAGCTCTTGGCCAGCCTCCCACCGATTGAAGGCGTCCGAATCGTGCGCCATCAAGAACGCCAGGTCCTCGAGGCCGCGGTCGACCTCTAACTTGATGGGCGCCGAAAACCTCCGTCCGATTGAGATAACCGGGGGCTCGGACACCCCTTCGAAGACGAAGGCCTGCGCGGCCTCGGTCAGTTCGAGGGTACGTGTGGTGCCCGCGATGTCCTGGCCGTCCGACCCGAGGAGCCCGACTCGAATTGGGATAGGCAACGGCTCGGGTGCCGGAGTTTCGGGTAGTGCACGCTGCGACTGCGTCAACGAAAGTGTGTACGCCGAGGACCCCGCGTCCCAAGCCCCGCGCGCGCGCACCTCGGGCGTACCGGCCTGCGAGTACCAGCGTCCGAGCTGGTTCAGGTCCACGTCGTTGGCATCGGCCATGGCCGCCCGAAAGTCGTCGCAGGTGGCGGCGCTTCCGTCGTGATCCTCGAGGTAGCGAAGGAGCCCCTTTCGAAACCCTTCTCGGCCGAGAAGCGTTTCGTAGAGCCTGACCACCTCGGCGCCCTTCTCATACACCGTCGCCGTGTAGAAGTTGTTCATCTCGATGTACGACTCGGGGCGAATCGGATGCGCAAGCGGCCCCGCGTCCTCGGCGAACTGCGCCGTTCGAAGTCGCGTGACGTCTTTCACGCGCTGCACGGCGCGC
>CAYZDM010000254.1:0-5183 GCA_964476875.1 uncultured Sandaracinaceae bacterium
GCCTCTCCCTCATCGGGACCGGCATGGTGAAGAAGGTGGTCATTGCCGACTACCTCTCGGTCAACCTCGTCGACCGTGTGTTCGACCAGCCGGAGCTCTACAGCGCAGCCGAAGTGGTCGTCGCTCTGTACGGCTTCACGATGCAGATCTACTGCGACTTCTCAGGGTACACCGACGTCGCGCGTGGTTCGGCAAAGCTAATGGGTCTCGAGCTCCCTGAGAACTTCGACCGGCCGTATCAATCGGCGAGTCCGGCTGAGTTCTGGCGGCGTTGGCACATGACATTGTCGACCTGGCTCCGCGACTACCTCTACTACCCGCTGGGCGGCTCTCGAGTGGGCCCGGTCCGAGCCTACTGGAACCTCTGGTTAACGATGTTTCTCATCGGCATCTGGCACGGCGCATCCTGGACGTTCGTCTTCTATGCCATCCTGCAATCGATGGCGATGGTCATTCATCGCTTCTTTTACAGGCGATCCGGGCGAACCGGGGCCACTGTCGATCGGTGGCAGGTTCGCGCGTTCAAGGTGTTTTGGGCGCTGCAGTTCGTGGTGTTCTCGCGAATCCTGTTTCGCGCGACCAACCTACAGAACGCAGCCGATATCACTACCAGGCTGGGCTCGGCCACCTTCTCCATCGCCCAGATCTCCGTCGGCGTCTGGGCCATGCTTCTCGTCACCTTCGCCGCTCACTACACTCCCAAACGATGGTTCGAGTCGATCGAACTCTGGTTCAAGGCGATGCCGGCGCCCGCCCAGGGGTTCACCCTCGCGGTTCTCGGTTTCATCCTGAGCGCCGTCGCGACCAGTGAAGTGGTCCCGTACATTTACTTCCAATTCTGATGACAACTCGAACTCACAACCGACTCACGCCCATTCAGCACCTGATCACGGTGACGGCGTTCATGCTCGCAGCCTGCGCAGTGACGTACTTGGTTCCGCCGCTGCAAAGGCTGAGACCGTGGATTCCGGGAGAGGAAGGCCTTCCGATCGTTCGACTGTTTAATCGATGGGGAGACATTCCAGCGTTCGCAGGACACGGGGGCTCGTATCGGGGGTCGACCACGACGAAGTCAGATTCGAAGCGACTCGCGGAGAGCGTGGGCGAGACGGTCGCGGCGAACCTCGGCGCCGAGCCCGTGGTGGCACGTCCCCTCGGAACGGATGACGGCCCAAAGATCGCTCCAGCGGAGTACGCGGGAATCTCGGTCTACATCGAAGACCCGACAGGCCGGGGGATGCGGGCCTTCTACCAGGCACTCGAGAAGACAGCGCGGGCAGATGAGACCGCGATCACCCGCGTCGGTCACTATGGCGATTCGAGCATCGCGACCGATCTGATCACCTCGACGGTGCGAGAGAACCTTCAGGCGCGCTTCGGCGACGCAGGACACGGCTTCGTGCTCGCCGCCAAGGGGTACATTCCCTACAAGCACCGGGGCATTCGTCAGTCATCCAATCCTGAAGATTGGGATGTTCGCGAGGTGGTACGGCGCCAAGACCGCGACGGGCGCTATGGCTACGGAGGCGTGCAATCGAGGGCGGGTCGCGGATCCTGGGCCCGGGTCGGCACCGCCAAACGCGGTGATGTGGGCATGAACGCATCGCGCTTCGACCTCTACTACGAGGAACAACCCCGAGGCGGGAAGTTCTCCGTACGACTCGACAAAGGCGATTGGGAAGTCGTTTCGACCAAAGCCGACCAGCTCGGCGATGGCGTCTACTCCATCCAGGCGCCCGATGGGCCCCATCAAATCGAGTTTCGATACACCCGCGGTGGTCCGGTAACCTTCTACGGTGTCGTAGTCGAACGCGACCGACCTGGTGTGGTGTACGATTCCCTCGGTTTGGTCGGCGCCCGTGCCAACCGACTGCTCAACTTCGACGAATCGCATATCCGGTCTCAACTAGAGCAACGAGGGGTCAACCTGCTGGTCCTCGGCTTCGGCGGCAACGAGGCGAGCGACGAACGTACCGAGGACGCGTTCTACGAAGACTATGTGCAAGTCCTTCGACGCATGAGACAGGGGCGGGAGGAACTCGGCTGCCTGGTGTTCGCGCCCCTCGACCAAGCCCGCAGACACCGTGGGCGCATCCGCACGCTACCCACCATACCGCTCATCGTTGCCGCACAGCGACGCGCCGCGCTGGACTCCGGCTGCGCATTTTACGACACCTGGCAAGCCATGGGCGGTGAAGACGCGATGCGTCGATGGTACAAAGCGCAGCCCCGACTCGCGATGGGCGACTTCCGCCACGCCACACCTGCGGGCTACGAAATCATCGGCAACATGTTCTACAAGGCCCTTCTCGCGGGCTTTGCCAACTATCTGACGGACGAATCCTCTGGCGCTCCTGCGTCCTCGACCTCGGCCGATGTGGACGGAGGCTCGGCCGCTCCTGGTTCGGGCATCCCCTCGAGCAGCGCCGAGAGCAAGACTTCACCCAAGCGTTGATAGCCAACGCGCGTGTAGTGAATGTGATCCTGCGATGCATACGCTGGATCGTTGGCCGCCCATTGGACCATCGACAGCGCGCCTCCCTGGAACGCAACCAAATCGAAGAAACCGCAGCCGTGCTCGAGGGCCACGCGGTGCTGTACTGCGATCAAGCTCGCGGTTCGGGTGCGGTCCTCGAACACACGCTCCTCGACTTGCATCGGCCGATCCGAAGGACCGATCAGCAGACACGACGCTTCAGGCACGGTGTCCCGTATGCGCTTCATGACCGCGCGAAGATCGCGCTCGTAGTCTTCGAGGGGCGATTCATCGCCGCTCTCGTTGGTTCCGTATGCCAAAACCACCAAATCCGGTTTCCGTCTGCGAAGATGCTCCTGGTAGACCTCGTCGTCCCATAGAAGCTGATACCGAGCACGAGAACCATTGATGCCGAGGGTATCGACAATCACCCCTGGTTGATCACGCTCGACCGCAAGACCGAATACCCAGACCGGCCGTTTACTCAACGTGCGAATCTCGAAACGGTGAGGGGCATCGGGGACGCGGAAGGTGGCGTACCCGGGTGCAATCTTCGACGCGCGCGTGGAAACTCGTTGCGCCTGTCGACCATCGATCAAGACATCGATGTCGCCGCCTCGTGGATGCTTCAAGTAGTACAGCTCGAAGAAGCCTGCGGTTCGGCCATAGTCACCCTCCTCCGCCGTACGGACCGCACCGAAGGACCCCGCCCGCTGACTCATCATGGCGATCCCTGCAACGCCGACGCGTTCGACTTCGGTATCGCCGACGCGTATGCGCTGCGTCTCCCAGCGTTTGCCATCGCTCTCGATGTTGATGTCTCGATGTCGGTACGTGCGCCAAGGATGTACCGGCAAGAGAAAGCCGTGACCGGCATCGCCGTAGCGTGTCTGAAGCTCTCGGCGGATGTAGCCGGTGAAGAGGTCGCTCGCGACGTGGGAAGCGCCAAAGACCGCCAGCCGAGCTTGACCCTCTCCAGCAGCGGCCCGCGCGAGGGCGCGATGCAGCGCCTCCATCGACTTGCCATCTCGATCCTCGATCGCGATGTCGAGGCCAAGTGCGTCGTTGGGCGGCGGCAATAAGAGCTTCGGCCCCATACGCTGCCCGGAGCGCACGGCCCTGACGACATTGCTTTCATCGATCGCGGCCGGTGTTTTCGGAGACGCGTCGGCAGACGTCGTCGACGCACCATATCCAAGCGTCCAAAGCCCAGCCAACGCCGAACCAGCCAGCACGATGGCCAACGGGGAGCCCCATAGTTTCCCGAGCCGCACGCCCCCACAATGGCGATCCGGCCCGATCGAGTCAAATTGACGTGAAACCCGAACAGAAGTCGGCCATGATGCCGCCATGAAATCACGCGAGCTGCTCCTGACCACCCCGCTTTTCAACGTCGCCCGTTTGAGATTCGAGGCACTGAACGGTGGTGAGATCGTTCGAGACGTGATCGAGCATCCCGGCGCGGCGGTGATCCTACCGCTGATGGACGACGGCCGGGTGATCCTCATTAGGAACGTTCGGCGGACCGTGGGCAAGGTCCTGTGGGAGCTCCCCGCCGGAACCCTCGAACAAGGGGAGGCGCCAGAGGCGTGCGCCGCGCGAGAGGTCGAGGAAGAGACGGGCTACCGCGCGGGGGCCCTTGCACCCCTCGTCGAGTTCTTCGCGTCCCCAGGGATCCTCAACGAGCGCATGTACGGCTACCTGGCGACGGACCTCGTGCAAACCGCGCAGTCCCTAGACCATGATGAAGAGATCGAGGTGTTTCCGATTCCGCAATGGCAGGTCCGAGACATGCTGAAGGACGGGCACATAGAAGACGCCAAGACCATCACGTTGCTGCTCTATTGGATGCACCTCTACACCCCGTAAACGCTTCGACTGAGTCACGACCTCATGGAACTACTAAGCCGCATTCAGGACAATTGGATCGTCCTATTGATCCCGCTGATCAGTGCGCTGGTCGGTTGGTTCACCAACGTCGTCGCCATCAAGATGATGTTCCAACCGGTGGAGTTTGTCGGCATTCCACCCTACCTCGGTTGGCAAGGCGTGATCCCCGCCAACGCGACGCGTCTCGCCAAGGTTTCGAACACCTTGATCACGCAGAAGTTGTTGTCTCTGCGGCAACTATTCGACCAGACCTTCAACGCAGATTCGTTTGCCGGGAAGCTGGGCGCCGTCATCGACGACGTCACCGAGCAAGTGATCGACGAGGTAGCGAACAAACACGCCAAGGCGATGTGGGACAACGCCGGCGAGTTCATGCAGAACAAGGTGCGTCAACAAGTCCGCGCGGAGGTGATCGAAGTCTCTCGCGCCATCGCGATGGACATAGCGGACAACATCGATGACATCATGGACATCGAGAAAACCGTCCTCGAAGCCATGGAGCGCCACAAGGCACTCATGGGCGAGATGTTCCACGAGGTCGGCCGTCAGGAGTTCAAGTTCATCGAGCGCTCGGGACTCTACTTCGGTTTTCTGTTTGGCCTCTTCCAGATGACCATCTGGGTGCTGTACCCGGCACCTTGGATCCTTCCCGCCGCCGGATTCTGTGTCGGGTACCTGACGAACTGGATCGCGATCAAACTGGTTTTCTCTCCGCGCGAGCCGGTGAAGATCGGCCCGGTCACAGTCCAGGGCGAGCTCGGCGGCGTTCCCCTCGATCCCGACTTCTCGCGACTGGAGGCCGCCCTTCGCCGGGAGG
>CAYZDM010000255.1:0-5169 GCA_964476875.1 uncultured Sandaracinaceae bacterium
GAGTCCATCAGGCCGGAGAATAAAAGGACGCCCCCGTTGTCCTCGACTCCGACAGCGACGAGCCCTTTGTACATTGCCTGCAACGACGCGAGTTGGTAACCGTTGAGGTAGGCGTCGAGCGCTCGAGTGAAGTCGAGGTTGTCAAAGACCTTCTGCACGGTCTCGTCTGATGGCGCGCCATCGACGAACGTGAGCTTACCGAGCCGAGTGTCGATCTCATCAGGCATCGCGATGCCTGGCGGGATGTCGGTAGCCGTCGCTGTTGGCCTGTCGGCTGCGGCTTCCGGCTTTGAGGGCCCCTCGGCGGTCTCGGGGGCAGCGGCCGAGGTTTCGGATCGCTGCGAGCAGCCGATTACGCCAACCAGGCTGCAGGTGGTGAGCACCGAAGCCAGAACTAGAGTGGATGGATGTGGAATGTGCATAGGATTTTTCCGGTTTGCCGCGACGGGCACTTGTGAGTCAAGGCGAAAGGGCTAGGGCGACCACGGGACTGGCGCGGCTCCCCACGGGCGCCGGTGCTCATCTGCCTGAAGTGATCCCAGTTCGCCAGGCCTCGGCTATGGGCGCGTCATCTAGCAGCTGGGGACTCCGGCGCGACGGGAGCGGTCACACGCTCCTCCTGCAAGATCTCGATGTCTGCGATCTTCCACTGACCTTTGATGGGAGCGAGCGTGACCTCCGCGTCATATTGGTTGGTGCGCATATGGGTGTGCCCCCAATGGCCGACTGACCCAGTCGCGTTCCATCGAGTGCGGTAACAAAGCGTGCGTGGTGCGTCAGCTTCCGTCGGCACCACCTCAAGCAGGTCGACTTCGCGCACCCGGACGCGCGCACCACCCTGGTTCTTGAGTCGGAGTCCTTTTCGCATCTCGAGGTAGACGCGCTCGAGAACGTCGCCCGAGAGGCTTTGTGCGAGGCGATCGAAGACGATTTCTTCGTCTCGGAAGTCGAGTGCTCGGTAGATGTTGTAGAGTAGGGCATGAATGGTCGGCGCCGCCTCCTCGCCCGAGGGGGCACGCACCCTCGATGGCACGGAGATGTCCAGGGTCGGCGTGGGAACCAACCACGCCACCACGGCCAGAGCGACCGCGGCATGTCCGAGGGCCCAAGAACGACGACGCCAAGCCAGGACCCAGAGCCCAAGTGCCAAGGCCAGACCGACACTGAAAACGACCGGAACCGAGATGTGCGATTTCGGGGGCTGCACCGGGAGCTTGCCAGGCTGCAGGCTTCCTTTGAGGTAGTTCACCCAGTGGAGTTGGTTGTCTTCGGGGGTCAGGAAGTACGGCATGGGCCCCGCCTCATCGGTGGCAGTGCCCGGTACGCGCGTGATGCGCTCGTCGAAGAGGTCCCAGTCGAGCCGGACATCCTTCGGGATCCCGTCCACCGGGTAGACGAAGATCGCGCCAACGATCGCATTGGTTCCGTCGACAGGCTCATCCGGTGTCACGACGCGCGTCATTCGCAGCCCGCGCTTCAGGAAGTGAATCCGGTCGAGGATCGGCTCGGGGCGCGCCCCGTCGATGGTGACGGGCGCGCGGGTCGCCAGGAAATCGGCGATCTGTGCGAGCACGGCATCTCGTCGGGCGGCTGGGATCGGCTCGTGTGCGCGGACGTCGAGATCGGTAAAGCGTGCGAGATCGACCGGTCGAACGACGAACTCTTTGCGAACCTCGAATGGCTCGACGTACAGAAAGATGTTCATCGGCGAGTCGAACTTGCGTTTCAGTGTCTTGCGTTCGAAGCGTGAATAGAAGGGGTCCTCCCAGTCGAGTTCGAGCCGCTCGGAGGCGGACAGGTACCGGAAGTCGTTGACCGGAACGCCCTGGTGGTAGAGGGCGAAGCCGATGTCGGCGATGGCGTAACCGTCCTTGGATGGCGGGCTGAGAACCAGCGTCCTCGGTTGCGCGCGGAGCGGGTATCGCAGCACGACGAACAACACCTCGTCGGCCCTAGGCGTCGGCAAAGGCTCTCCGCTCACCTCGTCGCGCTCCACTCTCTTGCGGCGTTCCGCGCGTTCGATCGTGCCTCGTAGCCGCGTTCCGTCCGCCCTGAAGGAGAGCCCGGACGTCACCGGGATCGATGCGGGAAGGCCGTCGGGACCGGTGGCCGCTTTGACCAGCACGGGAAACTTTTCTAGCTCCTTGTTTCCGATCTCGAGCTCGACTAACAGCGCGCCCTCCTCGACGGACGCTTCCAGGATCGTGCTCGCCTTCATCGCGCGGGTGACGATGACGGCATCCGCGACCGCTATGCGGGGCACGACCATCACGAACACGACAAGAAGCACCCGGCCGCTCACCGACATGACCTGATTCCCGTCGCGCATTCGAGTCGGTCGATGTTGGCTTTCATCACGGTCATGAAGTCGCCCTCCGAGGGCTTCTGCGCGGCGGGTTCAAACACGACTGGCGTCAGACCGCGCGCGACGAGACCCGCCTCAGTGGCCTCGAGGGGAGGGGCCTCCCACAGCATCCACTGCGCGCGATGCTGGTTCAGCAACGTATCGATCTCTTTCCAATCGTCGTCATTTGGAACCTGGTCCGGCTCGAGGTGCAGGCTCTCGATCGAAAGGCCATAGGCATCCGCGAGGTAAGCATATACCGGATGTGAGGCGAGAAGCGGCTGGTCCCCCAAGACCTTGCCGACCTGGCGCATTCGCTCGTCGAGGTCGAGCAAGTCGCGCTCGAGCGACTCGAACTTGTCGGAGATGCGCATCTTCTCCTCCGGCCAGCGCTCGACCAGCGCGTCGCGGATACGGCCTGCCTGACAGACCGCCAAACGGAGGTCCAGCCAGGTCGTGAATGCGAGCCCCCTGTGCGCGTGCGTGCCCTCAGGCCCGTGCTGATGCTGACCGACCTCCTCGCTAGGTAGGAATTGATCTCGACAGCCTTCTGCCGTGACGACGATTCGCGTCTGAGGAAGGGTCGCGTAGCGCGTCCAACGCGCGTAGCCGGCACCGTTCAATAGGATCAAGCTCGCCCTCTGATACTCCCGCACCGCTTCTGCCGGGGGCTTCCAGAACGCTGGGTCGATTCCCTCGGGTAGGGGAAGCACGACCTGGACGCCAGCGGGCACCATCCGCTCTGCAAAATAGCTGAGGGGATAGTTGACCGTGTAGATGGCGGACGAATCGGCGTGCCTCGAGTCCGGGGCCGCTTCGGGCGTTGCTTTCCGCGAGCAACCGAGGCCCATTGCCAAGACCGCGGCGATGATTGGAAGCGCCCCCGCTCGTGCGCGGCTTCCCATTCGCATCACGAACCCCTCAGGATGAGATTCTGGAGCCAGGTTTCTCCGTACTGCGCCATCAAGATCCCAAAGATCGCTGCGACCACCACACTGGCACTCACCATAATTGCTATCTCCGAGCCCATGATCTGTGCAGCTTTCCATCGACTGCAACCGAGCCGCGTCATCGTGCGAAGCTCCTCGGCCCGAAGCCTCCAGGAAAGCACCATCACCAAGACGAACATGAGGGCGGTCGCCATTCCGACGGTCCACACCACGATCTGCAAGACGCGCTCGAACCGAAAGATCTGCGTGTTCAGCGAGTCGACCACCCGCGCAGGTCGTACGAGTTGCCGCGTCGGTGCATCGACGAAGCGGCCACGCAGCAGAATCCCCGCCTTTTCGTCATTGGGAACCACGATGATCGCCGTTACAGGGTAGGTCGATCGGTCTCCATGAAAGTGAAAACTGTCGAGGTTGGATTCGGTGATCTCGTTGTATTGGACGAGCTTCGCGTTGGCCGTGACCGTACCGTCTTGACGCTTGAGCACCACGTCCGGCGCGGCGCGTGCCAGGTCTTGGTGACCGTGGCCAAGACCTTCGCCAACCCAGGCGGTCTTGACGTCGACGAACACTGCCTCGTCATCGGGCCCGTAGCTCGGCTCGAGAACGCCGACGACACGGAGCTTCAAAGGATAAACGCCCGCCAGATCGAACATGGTGGATGGCGAGGTCAGAAGCGCATCTCCCGGTCCGAGTGCGAGCGTCTCGGCAGCCTCCGCCCCCAAGACGCACTCACCCATGATCGCAAGCTCGCGACCATCGGCGATCCGAAGCCCCCGGAACAGGAAATAGTCGAGGCTAGTCCCCACGAGTGGGAACTCCCGCGCCATCAGTCCAGTGCGAATCGGAATACCCAGCGCAAGCCCCGTGGCGTGCATGGCGTCGACATCGGCTTCGGTGATCGGCTCGACGCCCTTCAATTGAAAGTAGAGCGCCTCCACCACGAGGTCGAGGCTGCTGTCCTTCTTGCCTAGCAGGAGCGGTGTGCTCTCGGCGCGGGATATCAGCGACTGTTGCGTCGCGCGGCTCATCGCACGCATGACCAACGGCAGCCCGAGGAATAGTGAAAGCGATAGCACCAGCAATAGCGTTTTGGCTCGGTGGTGACGAAGGTACCGCCAGGCGAGGTAGATGCTGTCCCTCATGGGTTCATGCCTTCGCGGTGCCCAATGTTTCCAGGTCCACGACCTCGGCGAACTGCTCGAGGAGCCCATGATCATGAGTGACCATCAGAAGCGTGGTCGAACGTGCGTCGCAGTGCGCGAACAAGAGGTCGAGCGCCTGCTGTTTGGTGGCGGGGTCGAGATTGCCGGTCGGCTCGTCCGCAAGGATCAGCTTGGGCGCCGTCACGAGCGCACGGGCGATCGCCACGCGCTGCCGCTCACCTTGGGATAGCTCGCTTGGGTGCCGGTCGAGTAGTTTGGCGAGGCCCAGGTCCGAAGCCAATCCTTGCGCGCGCGATCGCACCGTAGCGTCCAGGTGAAGCTCGGGGTGCAGCCGGTACGGATAGAGGATGTTGTCGAGCGCGTCGAGATACTCCAAGAGCAAGAACTCCTGAAACACGAAGCCGATCGTCGTGATGCGAAACGAGCGTCGCTCTGAAGGTGACAAACGATCGACACGCAAGCCTGCCGTGCTGATCTCACCCGAGCCTGGCCGCTCGATACCCGAGATCAGATTCAGCAGTGTCGTCTTCCCCGAGCCGCTCGGCCCAATCGCCGCCGCCCTGGTTCCCGGCGCGATCGTCAACTCAGCCACATCGAGGGAGAAGCCCCCGTGCGCATACTCGAACCGGACATCACGAAGAGAGATCACAGCCTGGCGAATGTAGCCCAGCACGGCTCCGACTCAAGACGCGTCACACGGCGTTGGTACGTC
>CAYZDM010000256.1:0-5168 GCA_964476875.1 uncultured Sandaracinaceae bacterium
GGAGGCGTTCCGATGAGTAGCGCGTGGGAAGTGGTTATCGGTCTGGAGGTTCATGCGCAGCTCGCGACGCGCTCCAAAATATTCTCGGGCTCATCGACAGAATATGGCGCTGAGCCCAATACCCAGGCGAGTCTTATCGATCTTGGTTATCCCG
This sequence comes from uncultured Sandaracinaceae bacterium, assembly GCA_964476875.1. Classification (GTDB taxonomy): domain Bacteria; phylum Myxococcota_A; class Polyangia; order Polyangiales; family Houyiibacteriaceae; genus SG8-38. Next base: position 155 of record CAYZDM010000256.1, read on the forward strand.
GTATGTTGCCGGTGTTGAACAAAGAGGTCGTGCAAATGGCGGCAATGTTTGGTCTTGCTGTCGACGCGACCGTCGCTCCGCGTTCGGTGTTTGCGCGCAAGAATTACTTCTATCCGGATCTGCCGAAGGGCTACCAGATCTCGCAGTTCGAGTTGCCGCTCAACGGAAAAGGCCATCTCGACATCGAAGTCGATGGCGAGACGAAGCGAATCGGCATCACACGCATTCACGTCGAAGAAGACGCAGCGAAGAACATTCACGGATCGGGCACCAGTGCGGTCACGCTCGTGGACTTCAATCGGGGTGGTACACCGTTGGTCGAGATCGTGAGCGACCCTGATCTTCGCAGCGCCGAGGAAGCCGAAGCGTATCTCAGGAAGCTTCGCGATGTGCTGATGTTCATTGGCGTCAACGACGGAAACCTCGAAGAAGGTTCTTTTCGCTGCGACGCAAACGTGTCGATTCGTCCAGTGGGGCAGGAGGAGTTCGGGACACGCGCCGAGCTCAAGAACATCAACTCGTTCCGCTTCGTGAAGAAAGCAATCGACCACGAGATCGCGCGACAGGAAGGCGTCCTGCAGAACGGCGGAACCGTCGTGCAGGAGACACGCACGTGGAGCGAGGGGCAGGGCAAGACCATTTCGATGCGCAGCAAGGAAGAGGCGCACGACTATCGATATTTTCCTGACCCCGACCTGCCGCCGATTGCGGTGACCGATGAGCGGATCGAAGCCCTCCGCGCAGCGATGCCCGAGCTTCCGACGGCGAAGCGTGAACGATGGCAGAAGGACCTCGGCGTTACGGAGTACGACGCCGGTGTGCTTGCGAGTCATCCGGAGGTCGCCAAGTACTTCGAAGAGGCGACGCGATTGTTCGCGGAGCGTTCCGGCAAGAAGGGCAAGGACGCCGGCAAGAAGGTGGCGAACTTCGTGCAGGCGGAGGTCTTGCGCCATGTCACGACCGACGGCCTCGACGCGTTGTTCCCGGTCGCCCCGAGTGCGATCGCAGAGTTGCTGAGCTGCGTGGAAGACGGAACCATCAACGGTAAGATCGCCAAGAAGGTGTTTGCCGAGATGGTCGATACTGGCAGCGCTCCAAAGGCGATCATCGAGGCGCAGGGTCTGGCCCAGGTCACCGACACGGGAGCCATCGAGGAGGCCGTGCGCGGCATTCTCGAGGCCAGCCCCTCGCAGGTTGCTCAGTACAAAGACGGGAAGACGAACGTCATTGGCTATTTCGTAGGACAGGTGATGAAGGCGACGAAGGGCGCGGCGAATCCGATGGCTGTCAACGAGATCCTTCGTCGACTGTTGGACGCGAAATGAGCACGAACCTGTCGCGCGCACCGTTGAGTGGCGCCGATTGGTTCTCAGTCGAGTTCGCCCCCGCCACTCGAGAGGTGGTGATGCTCGATCAACGACTCTTGCCAAACGAAGTCCGATATCACCGCTACCGCAAACCCGATGAGATCGTCGATGCGATCCGCGACATGGTGATCCGCGGTGCGCCAGCGATTGGGATCGCGGCCGCGTACGCATTGGCGATGGTCGCCCGAGATGAACAGGGCGACGGGCAGATGTATCTAGTCGCGAACGGCACTGCCGGCCGCATTCTCAACGGAACCCGCCCGACGGCGGTCAATCTCGGGTGGGCGATTGCCCGGATGTCGCGCAAGGCCGGGGAGATCTATGAGTTGGCCCCGGAGCTTCGGTACCGAGGAATGCTCGAAGAGGCCGAAGCGATACATCGCGAGGACGTCGCCGCCTGTCGGCGCATGGCGGAGCTTGGCGCGGCCGAGGTGCCCGAAGGAGCCGTCATCCTCACGCATTGCAATGCCGGTGCGCTGGCTACCGGTGGGTACGGAACGGCGCTCGGCGTCATTCGCGCGGCGCATGCCCAGGGCAAGAAGATTCGCGTGCTCGCGGACGAGACGCGACCGTACTTGCAGGGCGCGCGGCTCACCGCGTGGGAGCTTCACCAGGACGGTATCCCCGTCGAGGTGATCACCGACAATATGGCCGGACACTTCTTTCAGACCGGAGAGATCGGGTTCGTGGTCGTGGGTAGCGACCGTATCGCGGCCAACTCCGATGTCGCCAACAAGATTGGAACCTACGGGCTGGCTGTGCTCGCCAATCAGCACGATGTGCCGTTCACGGTGGCGGCGCCTTGGAGCACCGTAGACCTCCGGACACGCTCGGGTGCGGACATTCCGATCGAACAAAGGTCTCGCGACGAGGTGGCCCGTATCGGTGACACGAAGATCGTTGGAGACGGAATTCCCTGTCGGCACCCCGCCTTCGACATCACACCCGCTCGACTCGTCGACGCGATCTACACGGAGCGGGGTGTGGTGCGACCCAAGATCGGGGAGAGACCCGACGTCCTACGCGTGTAGGCTCGCCTAGAGCCGGAGGAGCACGGCGCCCCAGTTGAGGCCGGCGCCGAGCGCCAAGAAGCAGAGGAGGTCGCCTTGTCGGATCACTCCATCGCGTCGGAGTTCATCGGTGAGAATTCCAATCGTCGCCGCCGAGGTGTTGCCGTAGCGCGCAATATTGGAAGGAATCTTCTCGACGGGGATATGAAGCGCGTGACGGACGGCCTGGTTGATGCGGTCGTTGGCCTGGTGCGCGATGAAACAATCGATGTCGTCCTGGTCTATCCCATGCGTTTCGCACAGCGACTTCACCGTTCGCGAAAGGGTCTTTACTGCTTTCCTCAGAAGCGACGGTCCGCGCATCTGCGGAATGTGTTCGTCCGCAAGCACGGCTTCGGGCGTCACGTACGGAATACTTCGGAACCCGCATCCGGGCACGAAGAGGTGATCGAAGGAGTCCCCGTCGCTGTGAAGCTCAGCCCCGATGTAGCCGCGGTCGGGCGTCTCGCTCTTCTTCAGAATCATGGCCGCCGCCCCATCTCCGAAGATGATAGCCAGGCCCCGGTGCTTCGTCGCTCGTTCGTAGGCGTCACCCGAAACCTCCCGGTCGGCTTCGGATCGCACGACGTCCCAATCGGTCCAGGGCATGAACCCCGCGTGCACCTCGGCGCCCACGAGAAGAATCGTTTCAGCGGCGCCGGATTGAACGAGTCCGTTGGCGAGCTGCAGCGCATACGGCATGGCCGCGCACTGTTGCCGGATATCGAGGGCCGGAACGCCCGAGATGCCCAGTTTGGCCCCAAGGAGCGGGCCGGAGCCCGGAAAAAAATAATCCGGCGTCATCGTGGCGAAGATGATGTAGTCGACGTCGGAAGCGTGTAGGCCCGCATCCTCGAGCGCCTTCTTCGCGGCTTCGACGCCGAGGTCACTCGCCCCCTGTCCGTGCTGTGCGAAATAGCGTTGCCCAATTCCGGTGCGGGCTCGTATCCACTCGTCGCTGGTCTCCATCACTCGCGCCAGGGCATCGTTCGACACCGGCGCGCCAGGAACGTGATGTCCCGTGCCGATGATCGTGATGCCGTTCATGCGAGGATTTCGCCTTGCCACAACGCTTCGGGACCGCTTCGCCGACGCACGACGCGTGAGCGCGATCCGTCGACGAGCACTTCGGGAGGCAGGGGGCGTGCGTTGTACATGCTCTGCATCTCCCGTCCGTACGCGCCGGCTCCGCGGATGGCAAGCAAGTCCCCTTGCTTCACTTCGGGTAAGGGGCGGTCCTTCGCAACGAAGTCCCCCGACTCGCACACGGGGCCAACGACGTCGACGGGGAAGAGCTGCGCGCCCGCGTTCGGTTCATCGATCGGCATGATGGCGTGGTACGCGCCGTAAAGTGCAGGTCGAATGAGTTCGGTCATGGCCGCGTCGACAATTACGAATCGACGCTCGCCCTGCGTCTTGGTATACAGAACGCGCGTCAACAGCACGCCGGCGTCACCTACTAGCGCGCGCCCCGGCTCGGTGACGATCTCGATTCCGGGTCGCAACATGTCGGCGGCTTCCAGTCCTTCGCGGATCGCATTGCCGAACTCGGCCGCTGGCGGATAGGCGTCGATCTCCTGGCCGTAGTGCATCGGCCAACCGCCGCCAACGTCGATAGAACGCAAGGTCGCGCCGAGCTCGACACAGTGCTTGGCGAAGTTGCCGAGAATCTCGATGGCCTCGCGAAGTGGACGCGGAGAGGAAAGCTGGGAACCAATGTGGCAAGCCACCGCTTCGAGTTCCAGATGTGGATTCTCGAGAATGCTTGGAATGATTGATTCGGCGACCGGAATGGCGAGGCCGAACTTCGACTCACGGAGGCCGGTAGCGATGTATGGATGTGTCTTGGCATCGACATCGGGGTTGACTCGCAGGCCGATGGCGAGCGGCCGACCGAGCTCCCGGGCCACGCTCTCTACGACGTCGAGTTCTTGAATGTTCTCCACGTGCAGCGCCCGAATGCCCGCTTCGGCGGCCGCGAGGATCTCTTCGCGCCGCTTGCCCACGCCGCTGTAGACGATTCGCTCGGGCGGAAAACCAGCCTTGAGGGCGCGCTGCATCTCGCCGATCGATACGATGTCGGCGCCACACCCTTGCGACGCGAGTCGTGCAAGAACCGAGAGGTTGCCGTTGGCCTTGACCGCGTACGCGATCAAATGCGGTGCGAAGGACAGCGCCTGGTCGATGTCTCGGTAGGCATCGTCGATCGCGGCACCGGAGTAGACGAACGCGGGTGTGTCGACCTCCGTCGCCACAGAGGCGAGGGGGACCTCTTCGCAGGCGAGCGCACCGTCTCGGTATGAGAACCAGGCCGAATCTGGAATTTGCGCGTTGGACATGGCGGACCGTTATGCGTCCCGTCGCGCCAGGAGTCGACCCCGAAGGTCAGCGATCGCCCCGGAGACGCGTCCGCGCGCCGGCCCACCCACGACGTCACGCCGTTCGACCGCGGTCTCCATGTTTAGCGCGAGGTAGATCGTGTCATCGAAGTCGTCATGGGCGGCCTTGTAGGCTTCAATCGGTAGCTCCGCGAGTGTCTTACCCTCTTGAACGGCTTGGTGGACCAGCTTGCCCGCTACGCGGTGGGCATCTCGGAAC
>CAYZDM010000257.1:0-5152 GCA_964476875.1 uncultured Sandaracinaceae bacterium
AAGTCGGTGAGAGGCCGACGCGGACCCGCCACGGTATGCGACTGAATGCGCTGCCACTACGCCACTGGGTGAGAACCTGGGAAGGCGGCAGAGCCTGTGGTCACGAGCCCGGAGACCTACCCATCGTGAACTCACCCAAATCGCCTCGGGGAGGGCGGGTAGCACCATGGTTACACCTTCACGTTTGAATGTGCTCTGTGTCTTTCCTTCCTCCGCCGAAGCTGGAGGAAGCAAATGGAACGGGAACTCAAACTCACACTCTTGATCTGTGTCGCCCTTGCCGTGGTTGGCTGCGGTGACAACAACTCGACAGCCGCGGGCGGCAGCGGCGGTGCTGGTGGTGAGGGCGGCAGCGGCGGTGCTGGTGGCGAGGGCGGCAGTGGAGGTGTGCTCGGCACGCCCGCGCTCGAAACGCTCGATGGCACACCGCGATATGCGGTAGTTAGCTCCGACTTCAGCAGCTCTTCCATCGCGATGATGGACCAGGATTTCGCTGCGATCGACGAAAGCTGGCTCAACTCGGGGACGACCTACCCTGGTCTCGTGGCCACGCTTTCGGGCGACGTGGTATTGCCCAATCGACAGGCTGGCGACGGAACGTTTGCCGTAATCGATCGGTTCCTGACCGACGTGGTGAGCCGGTTCTACGTCCCAACCGGGAATCTCAATGGGCAGGTTCGCACCCATGGCGATACCGGCGATTCGGGCTTCTCTTCGAATCCACAGGATTTCGTTTTCGTCACGGAAGACAGCGCGTGGGTCCCGCGCTTCGAGTCGAACCTCAACCCCTCGGCTGCTCCCGAGAACCAGGGCAATGATCTCATCGAGGTCAATCCGTCGGACATGAGCCTGACCGGGGCACGAATCGATCTCTCGTCGTTCGACACTACGGCCACCGTGACGACCCCGGACGGTCCAGCGGACGTCGACGTGTTCGCACGGCCTAGTCGCGCGGTGCTCGTGGGGTCGACACTGATCGTTGGACTCGATCGAATCAGCGCGAGCTTCGACGCGGCCGGCTCGGGAATGATCGCCGTCGTGAATCTCGAGGACGATTCGGTGATGGGCTTCGACCTCCCGGGCTTCAAGAGTTGTGGCAACGCCGGTCCAGTACCGGGGGCCCCCACCAAAATCGTGGTGGCGTGCGTGGGCTTCGCCCAGCCCTTCGGCGACGAGCCTCAGGTTCGCGCCTCGTCAGGGATCGCGCTCCTCAACGTCGATGAGGGCATCGTCACCCTCGAGCGTGTGTGGCGCGTCTCTGACCACCCCGACGACGCTATTGCAGTCAATTCGGTGGTGGCGATCGACGATCAGCGAGTGGTCGGAGTCGCGACTGGCGATTTCGCGACCACCGTCGACGAGTTGTACCTATTGGATCTAGCTGGCGAGGAGCAAGATCTCGTCCATGCCTCAGCCGGGTCGTTCGTCATCGGGCTTTCGGCCTACGACTCGAGTAGCGAGATGCTCTATGTGCCGGACGTGGTGGTCAACGCGGTCGTCGAGTTCGCGGCCGATGGAGATGGGTTCGTCGAAGTAGGCTCGGCCCCCATCGCACCTGGGCTCGGGCTGCCGCCCACAAAAGTCTACCTACTCGACTGACGTAGAGGATGGCTGTGGCTCCGCCGGAGATTCCGCCGGCGGAGCCTTCGTTTCGACCGAGGCCTTGCTACCAGCCTCGTCGTCCGGCGTGCCGTCGGTCTGCGATTCGCCGTTGGGCGCGTCGGTGTCGTCGGTGTCGTCGCTGCTCTCGTGCTTCTTCTTTGCCTTGTGCTTCTCCCCGACTTGCTTGGCCCCCTTGCTAGCGACCGAAATCGCGCCGGCGACGTAGAGGAGGAGCGCCGCGACAGTCGATTTGGTTCGCACGTAGTCGTCTACCTGTCCGCTGCGGTCGACCTCGAAGGCCAGGGCGTCTCCCCGTCCGAAGTAGCCGTTCGCACCCAGCGTCACACGATAGCCCTTCGTGTCCAGGCCTATCGAGAATGAGGCACCGTATACGTTGACCTGGTCGGGGGTGTATGTGGTCGACGTCGTCGGTACCGGGGGCGCCGCCGACAGATTCGTAAACAGGCCTCCACTCACCACGGCCCTGCCGAACATGTGCTCCGCGCCAATCGCGAGGTTCGGTGTCCACCGCCGCTGGGTTGAGTTGGCAAAGTAGACAGCAATCCGTCCAGGAAGATCGGCCAGTTCTTCTGGGCGGCTGAAGACATCTAGATCGCGAATGGGTCCGGTGATGGATGCGTCGACACTTAGGGTGGTGACCGAGTTGATCTTGAACTCAACACCGGTTCTCAACTCGAACGGAACCGGCACGTTCGTCGACAGACCCCCCTCGTCGAGCAAGAAGTACGTTGGTTCGGTTCCAGCGACGGCTGTGGTCGCCCGACGAAAGAGGCTTCCGTTCTGACTCACGGGAATGCCGGGGGGTTGGAACATGAAACCGATCTGCCAGCGCGGATTGATCCGATACAACGCCCCGAGCCGAAGGACGATGTGATACCCGCGGACGGTGATGCCTGTGCTCGACGTGGCCGAGTCGCCACCGACCCGCAGGCCATCGGGCATCAGCGTGCCGCCGCTCGCGAGCCCGAGTTCCTCGCTGTAGTCCGTGTTCTCTTGCGAAAGAAAAGCGCTCAGCCCCAGGGAGACATCCTTCATGATGCGGGCTCCGAACGAGAAGCCGTACCACCTCTCGCGGTAGGCGCTGTTCAGGCGAAGATCGGCGCTGCCGGGATCGACGACCTGGGTCAGCCCCGTGCCGAAACTCTCCCGCGCGACTTCAAAGGTGCTGTAGGCAAGGGCGAACTGATGGTCTCCGAAGCGCTGCCGACCGAACCTGACCACGGTACCGATGAAAGTGGGCAGGGTGGTGGTCCTGCTTGAGTCGAAATTGGATTCGGCATTCGGGGATTCGAATGCGTCATCGACGGTCCTCCAGGAGAACACCAGCGAACTCAGTCCGCCCATGAGCTGGAACCGCCCGCCCGTCACGATGCCACCGGGATTGTAATAGGTCGCCGAGGGGTCGTTCGCGATCCCGGAGTAGGCGCCGCCCATCCCCATCGCGCGCTCCCCGAGTGGGATCGATCGGTAGTAGACCGCCTGCGCCTCGGCCCGACCCTGCGCGAAGGTGGCGACCAACACTATCGAGACGATCGTCGCGGCCAGCGCCAACGCTCTTGAGCTTCTCGCTAGACTCTTTGGCGCCCGCACACGCCGATACTAGTCAGCGCCGTTCTTTTGTCGATCCCGAGCCGACCATCTGGGCGCGTCGTCAATCGTCGTTTTCCGTGACCCGGCCGCGGGCCTTCTTCTGATCACCTCGTCGCCGTTTTCCCTCCAAACGTCGTCGCTTCGAGGCGCGGGTGGGTCTCGTATCGATGCGCGCTTTAGGAGGAATCAGCGCTTGAACGATCAACTTACGCAGGCCCGCGCGAGCGCGTTCGAGGTTCTGCCGTTGAGAGCGCTCTGCCTGGGCGTTGATGAGGAGGCAACCTTGGGCATCCATCCGCCTGCCCGCGAGTTTTCGGAGCCGCGACTTTTGTGCGGGCGTCAGGGACGCGGTCCCGCGAAGGTCGAACCGAAGCGTCACTTTGGTGGCGACCTTGTTGACGTTCTGACCCCCTGGGCCCGACGCCCGGCTGGCGGTCCAGGAAAGATCTCGAGCAGGGACCGTCAGTCGCGGGCTGATCACCAGGTCTTTGCTCGTCGGGGTTGCTTCGGCGGTCATCGTGCAGTGGGCCTGCCCGAAACGTGGGCTACGGCTCGACCCTGGCTAGCACATCTCGAACCCGGTCCTCCCACGGAATCAGCGGCCCGACGATATCCTCGGTGGCCGAAATATCCAAAACGCTATAGCCAGGACGAGGTGCGGGTCGAGGAAACTCCTCGCTTGCACAGGGCTCCACGCGGCAATCCGGGTTGACCACGCGGGCGATGAGGGTGGCGAGTCCGAACCAGGTGCATTCACCGCCGTCGGTCACGTGGAAGGTCCCACGGCTCCCGTTCTCGGCGAGCGCAAGGCTCACTTCTGCGAGCCGTCGACTGTCGGTCGGCCGGCCCCGCTGATCGTCTACGACGCGCAAGGCGTCACGAGCCATCGCAAGTCGACGAATCGTCAAGACGAAGTTCTCGCCCCACGGTGCGTACAGCCAGCTGCCACGGATGAGCAGGTGCTCCACGCCCGAACGCGTAATGAGTTCCTCTGCGACCGCCTTGCTCCGACCATATGCGTTGACCGGGTTCTTCGGATGGTCTGGCGGGTACGGCTCAGTGGCCGTTCCGTCGAACACGTAGTCGGTGCTGTAGTGAAGGAGCTTTGCGCCGACCTTTTTGCATCGCTCTGCCATTCGACCCACCGCGTGGCCGTTGACGGCGTTGGCCAGCTCCTCGTGCTCTTCGGCGGCATCCACCAGCGTGTACGCCGCGCAGTTGACGACCCATTGCGTCCCGGGCTGGATGACCTGGTTCACAGCCGCGTCGTCTGTGATGTCCAGGTCCTCGATCGTGGTCGAGACATGGTCGATGCCGCGGGTGGCGAGCAGTTCCGACCAGCAGCGACCCAACATGCCGTCGGCTCCAATGAGGACGACGTCACTCATAGCGTGGAAGGCTGTCCGCTGGGATGTCGCGCAATGGCGGGTTCAGCTCGTCCTTGGCCGAGAGTTTCGGTTGAGCGATCGGCCATTCGATACCGATCTCCGGATCGTTCCAGGCGACGCCGATCTCGCTGGGCGCGGAGTAGAAGCTCGTGCACTTGTACGAGAACATTGCCCGCTCGCTAAGGACGCAGAAGCCGTGCGCAAACCCTGGAGGTACGTAGAACTGCCGCTTGTTCATTGAAGACAAGGTGACGCCCTCCCATTGGCCGAACGTAGGAGAACCAACCCTAACATCAACCGCCACGTCGAACACCTCACCCTCCAACACGAAGCATAGCTTGCCCTGGGCATTCGGTTGTTGAAGATGCAGGCCCCGCAAAATCCCTTTGGCAGAAAGCGACACGTTGTCTTGAACGAACTCACTCGGGAGTCCTGCATCTGTGTACCGCTTCTGCGAATAGGACTCCATGAAGAAGCCTCGGTCGTCGCCGAAGACTGCGGGCTCGATCAGCAACAGGCCCGGGATGCTCGCGGACTCGACCTCCACTAAA
>CAYZDM010000258.1:0-5128 GCA_964476875.1 uncultured Sandaracinaceae bacterium
TCGGCACCAAAGTCTGCGAGCTCCACTAATGAAAAAAGCGAAAAAGGGGTCAGACCCCTTTTTCGAGGGGTTAATTGCGCCGCCCGAATCGGAGGCGGCGCTGCTGTCACGCGCTTGGGATTTAGCTGGGCTCACGCTCGGAGAGCTCGGCTCGAACGTTCGGGTCGACGTTCCGGATGAAGCGGTTCGGGGCAAGGGGGTCGCTGGACAGATCCTCGAGAAGGCGCTCGGCGCCACGGCCGGTTCGCGCCCAGAGCCGGACTTCGTAGGGCTTGGCGTGGAGCTGAAGACCATCCCGTTGAACGCCGCAGGGAAGCCAAAGGAATCGACGTTCGTCTGTTCGATTTCGCTCGCGGCGATGGCCGACACCGACTGGGAGCGGAGCACCGTGCTCAAGAAGTTGTCGACGGTGTTGTTCGTTCCCGTCGAGGCAGCCTCGGATACGGCGCTGCGCGACCGGCGGGTGGGACGAGCGTACCTTTGGAAGCCGACGGCGGACGAGCGCAACTTGCTGCGCGCGGACTGGGAGCGGTTGGCAGCCATGATCGCGGCTGGTGACGTTACACAGATCACAGGCCATCTCGGCGAGGTGCTTCAGGTGCGCCCGAAAGCCCCACATGGGAAGAGTCGCCGTCGCGCACCCGACGAAGAAGGCGCCGTACAGTGGACCATGCCGCGAGGGTTCTACTTGCGACCGGCGTTCACGGGCGCTGTGTTGACTCGGCTTCGTGACGCGGAATCGGGCGGGAATTAACCCCTCAAAAAAGGGGACTGTCCCCTTTTTCGGCGAAGGGGGATGAGGGTGCGGGTTGGCTGCTGCGGGTGCGGGCCACTTCGGTGGGGAGATCGTAGACTCGGAAGACGTCGTTCCAGAAGGTTGGGCCTGGTTCGATGGCCCGGCGGCCTGTGTAGGGCGAAGCGGCGGTCATCGCGCGCGCGAGGAAGGGGCGAGTCGGAAGCATCGCGAGCCGCTGCCACCGGTGGCGGCGGCGGAGCTCGTTCATGTAGGCTTCTCGCGTGATCCGTTGGAAGCCAAGGACCTCTTCGCTCTGAGGGTCGTCCATCCAGCACTCGTAGAACCAGCCGCCTTTGGCCGACGCATCCGCGGGGGAGCGGAACGCTCTGTCGGGCGGCATCGGCAGACCTATCGCAGCGAAGATCTCCTCGCGTAGTTGGCGCGCGGTCACTTTCCAAGAGTCGTCGCCACCGATCAGAAACAAATGGCCATCTGGCTCCTGCACTGCGGCTGACGCAACCGCACGCGCCACGTCCCGCACATGCACCCCATGCTCGGGCTGGTCGAGCGGGATCATGAACACGAATGGTCGATAGCTCGGGTGGGCCGGCATGAGATCGTCCACACTCATCACAGCGCCGAGCCGCAAGGAACACTGACGCAGCCCGGAGTACTGCAGCCAGCTCTCGCCGGTGAGTTTCTGCAAACCGTAGTTGTCGTCGGGCCAACAAGGGTCGGTTGCGCGCCGGATGGGATCGCCGGGCCCACTGGGGCCGAACGCCGCGCAGCTCGATATGAAGACGAAAAACGCGCCTGGCGCGTGGATCTTCGTGGCGTCGATCAGGTTCCGTGTGCCGCCGAGGTTCACCGCCTCTGCAAGCTCGGGCTCGGCATAGGCGACCGGCGCGACGACGGCGGCACAGTGCACGACGACGTCGGGCTTCGCCAAGGACACGAGACGTCGCACCGCGGCCGCGTCGGTCAGGTCGCATGGTTCGAAGCGAATCGCGTCAGGGATGCCTTCACACACGATGTCGGTCGCCACCACGCGCACGCCCCGTCGCGCCAGCGCGCCGATGACGTACTTGCCTACTTTGCCCGAGGCCCCCGTGAGCAGTGCGATCTTCATCGATGGCGGAGGTTGTGGCTCCCGCCCCGTCCTCGCAAGGTGGCAAATTCGGAATCTGGTCGGCCGAATTAACCCTTTGAAAAAGCGGACTGTCCCCTTTTAGTTGGGTCTCTGGCCTTCGGGGAGGCTGACGTGCAGCGCTTCAGTCAAGGTGCGGTCGGCGCTCTTTGCGAGGCGACGGAGCCAACCGTTGCGGTGCATCCGCAGAATTGCGCGCATCAGAAACGACTTGGCTTGGAGGTCAACCTTGCTTCGATGGAGTCGAACACTCGCGATCTTCCAGCCTTCACTCGTGCGTAGGTACTTGTCTTCGTAGAAGCCCGCGCCTTCTAGAAGGTACAACCGCGTCGACACTCGGTCGTTCATCTCCCAGAGCACCTGAATGTGATCAGGCCCTTCGTCGCGGACCTCAGGGTTGCGCGCCTGGTGGAGAGTTCTGGCGCCTCGGAGCTGAGTCGCCAGGAGACGTCGGATCGCGCGGCGCCCACGAATGGCGGAGTCGGCGCTCGGACCGATCTGCATCACGCCATCCTCGGTGAACAAGTCTTCCCATCCGTCCCACTCCTGGGCATCCAATCGTTGGCAGTACTGCGACTTGAGGTCCGCGACCGCCTGGAGCGGCTCCGCGTCGCCAACCGCAGCATGACTGGCCGCTTCGGATCCAATGAGCATCACGCGGAAGTATCCCCGTTTCTCGCGCAAGGCGCCAAGTCCGACGCGCTGCCGAATGTAACATCGGAGCTGACCGCGCCTAAGCGAAGACGGAACGGCCTTGATAGGAGGACGCGATGATAGCCCGTCTGCATACTTGCTTGGCCCTCGGATTGCTTTCCTTCCTTCATGCCTGCAGCGGCACGAGCGTAGGGACATCCGACGGTAAGATTCCGGCCACGGACTTGCCGCCCGCCGACGGGGCGATTGCGAATCTTCGTCTGCAAAGCGCCGACGGGGATCGATGGTATCTCGACGGCCTTCCCGAGAATGCGTCAACCAACCTCGTTTCGGTCCCCGGACACAATGCGTTTTGGTTTGCTTGGAGTGTGTTTCACCCGGGCACCGACGTTTGGGAAGGCGACGCCGTCGCTTCGGCGACGATAGCCGGGGACGCGTCAGGCGAATGCTCCATTCCCTGCGGCGAGATCTTTTCGGGGTGCCCGGGCCGTGACTGCATTCCGCCACTCGACTCGCCCGCGATGGTTCCAGTTGGCAGTCCCCAACTCTCGTACTTGAACGACGACGATCTCGTGCTCGGTGTGCTCACGGCTGATGGACCCCGCGCCTATCCCCACAACATCCTTTGGTGGCACGAGGTGGCCAACGACGAAGTCGCTGGAGAAGCGTTTGCCGTCACGCTCTGTCCTTTGACAGGCTCCGGACTCCGATTTGACCGCCGGCGCTTCGTGGACGGTCAGACCGTCCGTCTTGGGGTATCCGGCCTACTCTACAACTCCAACCTGATCATGTGGGATCGGGAGACGGAATCCATCTGGAGTCAAATGCGCCTCGAATCGGTGTCTGGCCCAGAAATCCGCTCGCCCTCCCCTTTGATCCCAGTGTTGGAAATGACGTGGCTTGCTTGGAGGTCGCTGCACCCCGACACTGTGGCGATCTCGTCGGATACGGGTTTTGCGCGAGACTATCGGAGCTACCCCTACGTTCGCGGCGGGGTCGATTACCGAGTCAATGACAACGACACCTTTGCCTCGACCCAGCCACCTCCCGACGATCAGTTTGCGAACAAGGACATGGTCTTCGGCGTCACCATAAACGGGGCATTCAAGGCGTACGTTTGGACGCGGCTCCAAGAACGCGTCGGCGCCGATGAGGGCCTGGTCTTCGATGAGGTCGGCGGTGTCCCGATCGCGGTCGTGTTTCATCTTCCGAGCCGATACGTGCATGCCTTTGAGCGGACTGTCGCAGGAGAGTTGATCGACTTGGAGTTGCAGACACCGTAGGTCGCATGCGCACGGTGACACTTGCGTTGGCCGCGCTGGCGGTATTCCAGCCTTCCCACGCGCTCGCAGGCGCATGGACGACCCCTGAAGGAACGATGTGGGCGAAAGTCGCCTGGATCTACCTCGATTCGGACCAATTGTTCGTCGACTCGCAGCGCGATGGCCTGACTTGCGATGATGGAACACTTTCGAAGGGACAACGAGGTCCGTACGACTGCCAACTGGGCGGCGGCCTCAAGGTCAACTCGCTTCTGCTTGAAACGAGCATCGGCATTCACCGGCGTCTAGAAGTGCAAGTTCAGGTCCCGATCATTCTCTCGAGCCAGTTTCTCGCGACCGGAACGTTCCAGCGGCGAAGCGGCCTTGGTGATATTCGATTCGCGGCGAAGAGCCTCCTTCTGGAGGCGCCGTTTCTCCTGTCGACCAGCATGCAGGTCAAAGCGCCGACGGGCTTCTTCACGCAGGACGCCGTGGGCGTACCGCTTGGTGAAGGCCAATGGGACATCATGTTCGGCATCCACGCATCGTATCCGTTCTGGCGCGGATTCGCGTGGACCGGCATCGAAGCGGGCTATCGAATCCGCCTCCCCAATGAGCTCCTCGGCATCGGCGGTCTCGATCTGGGCGATGAGTGGCTTGCCGCTTACGAGGTGGGGGTACGAATTCCCAAGGCACTGTGGCTCTATCTGTCGGGACGCTACGATCTGCGATATCAACTGGAGAGCAAGGACCTGTCTGATAGTGTGTTCGTGCCCAATCGCCCGGTGCGCGCGGTGATGTATGTCACGCCCAAGATCATCGTGAATCCGTTCATGCACAGGGACGATGCTCTGAAGAGCCTGGGGTTCGAAGTTGAAGTGCTGGTGCCGGTTTGGGGGCGGGGCTGGCCCGCCGACCCCGTCTGGATCCTCGCGCTGACCGGCTCGTTCCGGATCTTCCCTGAGTACAGCCAGCGCCAACGCTAGGGAACCCGGGCGTCAAGTCCGGTCGCAGGCCCGACGCCAAAAACCCGACCTCAGGCCGGCATTCGATGCCTTCGGCAAGCTGACTTGACGCCTCCGATCCTCACTGTCATTAAGCCCCGGACCTTTCGTCGGGCTGTTAGCTCAGTTGGTAGAGCAGCGGACTTTTAATCCGACGGTCCAGGGTTCGAATCCCTGACGGCCCACCACGAGGCACCCGCCTCTCTTGCTTATTGTCCCCATCGTCTAGTGGCCCAGGACCCCGGCTTTTCACGCCGGTAACCGGAGTTCAAACCTCCGTGGGGACGCCACCCAGAAAGCCCGCAAAACATGCCCTTTTCCTTGG
>CAYZDM010000259.1:0-5122 GCA_964476875.1 uncultured Sandaracinaceae bacterium
GGCGCCCAGGTTTAATGTGCGTCTCGGGGGGGACGTGGCCGGCCTCTTCGGCCCGATTAGCTGTCAAGAAGATCCCCTCGCGGACATCCCGACCCCGTGCGATCCGCGTCCGGATGGTTTCGCGGCGCAGACTCGTCGCGTCATTGGTGGCGTTTACGCCGACGTAAACCTGGCACTGATGACATGGTTGGATCTGTCACTCGGGGTTCGTGGCGACGTTTGGGGTACCGCCGGAGAACGGGACGCCGGGGTAAGCCCCCGCGCTCGAGCGACGTTTCACACCTCGACCATTGCGGATGTATTTGTGGGCTGGGGGTTTGGAACCATGCCCGCAACCTATTCGATTCCGATCCCAGGACTTGGCGATGTGCCACTCGAGCCGGGCCTGCAACGCGCGAATCAAACCGAAGCCGGCGTGCGTTTTTTCCTTCCGTATGAGCTCACACTCGAAGCACGTGGTTACGTCAACCTGTACCGTGACATTCGCTTTGTCGACGTCTTCACGAATCCCCAGATCAATGACTCTTTCGGCTTTCCCGTGGGCTTCATCGACAACACTGCCGAAGGTAAGAGTTACGGCGCTACCTTGTTGCTCCAGCGACCGTTTCAAATCGGCGTCTCGACGTTTTTTTCCTACACGCTCGGTTTCAGCGATTTGACGGCGACCGCCGTGTCGCTCGACCAAACCTCGTCTCAGGAATTCGACTACACGCCATCTTACGATGTGAGGCACGTCTTGAATGCCGTGTTGGCATGGCAGGCGAAGTTCGGGTTGGTGATCAGCGGCCGTTTGTCGACGCGCTCGGGTCGCACGGAAGGCTGGGTGTGGCTCGACGACGACGGCGTCGTTCGGCAGTACGGCCAGCGCGTACCGTGGTTCACTCGGCTCGACGCCCAAATCGCGTACGAGTGGGCGAAACCAGGTCGACGCATGCGAGTTTCACTCGAATGGGTGAACATCATGCAGGCGCGCGACGCTCAGGAGCTTTCTCAGGAGTCCTCCGAGGGCGCTTGTGTGTTTCGCGCGGGCGTTCCTGCCGAACCTTGCCCCTTGATATTCACCGCGGCAATTTGGTTTCCCAACCTCTCGTTTCGGGCAACCTTCTGACCGTCGGCTCTCTGGCATTCCTTCGCAATTACAAATGGATGCGGACGATGCCTGGCACCCGCACGGCATCTCAGGTACGTTCGTCCGACCCGTTGCCCGTTGCCCGAGGAAGAGGCCTATGTATCGTTGCATCCTTTTGTCCGTTCTATCCGCCGTACTCACACTGACCACGGTTTCAGTCACCGCTCAGCCCTCGTTCGTCGCCTTCGAGACCGGTCCTGTTCGGCCGCTCGCGATCGAGGGAGCGATTCTGGCCGCCGTCAACACGCCCGACAATAGGTTGGAGACGTTCAATGTCAGTACGAACGGGATCACTCGCCGCACCTCCATACCAGTCGGCCTCGAGCCGTGCGCGGTGGCAATCCGACCAGGTGGCAACGAAGCCTGGGTCGTGAATCACTTGTCAGATAGCGTGAGCGTGGTGGATCTCTCGACGGGGAGTGTGACCCGCACCTTGCTCGTGGGGGACGAGCCACGTGATATCGTAATCACTGACCCGGACGGCGCCGGTCCGCTTGGAGAGCGCGTCTTCATTACTACGGCGCACCGTGGGCAGCACCGCACCGACGCTTCGATTGCAGGCGTCCCCGGCGCGGGGGATCCACAGCTCACGACGCCAAGCGTTTCGCGCGCCGATATCTGGGTGTTCGATGCGGACAACCCCGGCAGCGGAGTGGGCGGAACTCCTCTGAGGATTGTGGAGCTCTTTGGCGATACGCCCCGTGCTCTTGCCGTCAGTAGCAACGGGACCTCGGTGTACGCCGCGGTTTTTCACTCGGGCAACCAGACTGCCGTCGTGAACGAAGGCATGGTCTGCGACGGGTTCGGGGGCAGCCAATGCAGCGGCGACGGGACCTCCTCGCCGAACGGGCTCAACAACGGCAGACTGCCCGGTGGCAATCCTGGGCCTTCGACCAACTTCGAGGGCGACGACGCACCCGAGGTTGGCCTGGTGGTGCAGTTCGATGACGCATCCGGTGAGTGGCGTGACGAAGGAGGCCGAAACTGGAGCAACGGCCTTCGCTTCTTCCTCCCGGATCTCGATGTCTTCGAGATCGACGCCGCCACCCTCGCCGAAACTTCGAGCTTCGCGCACGTTGGAACGATCAACTTCAACATGGCGGTCAATCCTGCGAACGGGAACGTGTACGTATCGAATACCGACGCCCAGAACCTGACCCGCTTCGAGGGACCAGGAAGTTTCGGTGGCTCGACCGTTCAGGGAAATCTACATCAGGCGCAGATCACCGTGTTGCAGGGGTCAACCGTCACACCTAGACACCTCAACTCCCACATCAACTACGCGATCAGGCCGGCGCCGCCTGGGACCAAGGACCACAGTCTCGCCACGCCGACGGACATGGCAATTTCGTCCGACGGCGCCACTCTTTACGTTGCGGCGTTCGGGTCGAGCAAGGTCGGCGTGATTCCGACCTCGGCTCTCGAGAACGGTACGTTTGATCCGACCGTCGAAAGCGCGAACTACTTGACCGTATCGGGGGGCGGCCCGGGGGGCTTGGCGCTCGATGAAGCCAACGGAAACCTCTACGTGCTCACCAGGTTCGACAACTCGATCTCGGTCGTCGACTTGGGAACCGGCACGGAGATCAACCACTACCCGCTGCACAACCCCGAGCCCGACTCGGTACTCGACGGCCGGCCGGTGCTGTATGACGCTTTCAATACGTCGAGCAACGGCGAAGCGTCGTGCTCGAGCTGTCACGTGTTCGGTGATTTCGACAGCCTATCGTGGGATCTCGGCAATCCGGACGAGGTGGTCTCCCTCAACGCGATGCCGATCAACTTCGAGAACGTCCTTCAGTTCTTCCCCGTCGATACTTCGAAGTTGAACGGTACCGGTGTGATACGTGACTTTCATCCGATGAAGGGCCCGATGACGACGCAAACGCTTCGTGGACTATCGAACAGTGGGCCCATGCATTGGCGCGGAGATCGGTCGAATGGCTTCTTTGGGATCAATGTCACCAGCGAGTTCCAGTCTTTCATGAACTTCATCGTCGCAATGCCGGGCCTGGTCGGAGACACGAGGCAACCGACGGACCCTGGACTGCAAGCGGATATGTCTGACTTTACAGCGTTCACGCTGCAGGTGACGTTGCCCCCGAACCCAGTCCGTTCGCTCGACAACAGTTTGACGCCAGATCAGCAAGCCGGAATGGACTTCTTCGACGGCAGCACCGGCCAAATCTCGGACGGTATCTCGGCCAACGGCTTCACCTGCGAGGGTTGTCACCGCCACGATCCCAGCCAAGGGTTCTTCGGCACCGGAAAGGCCTCCAGCTTCGAGAACGAACCCCAGATCATCAAGATTCCCCATTTTCGGAATCTCTACCAAAAGGTGGGAATGTTCGGCCAGCCGAACGTCGACTTCAACCTTCCCGGAGACGGCAGTCACACGGGCGATCAGGTCCGGGGGACTGGCTATCTTCACGATGGTGCCACGGATACTTTGTTTCGTTTTTTTACGGCTGACGTGTTCCGAAGTCCGGGGCTCATTGACGGTGATCCCGGTGTCGGATTCAACGGCGGCAATCCACAGCGCCGGGACGTTGAGGACGCCTTGTTGGCGTTCGATTCCGACTTGGCGCCCATCGTAGGACAGCAGGTCACACTCGACGACACCAACTTCGCGGACGTCAGTAGTCGGATCTCGCTGCTCGAGCAGCGGGCCGGCACAACGTTCGTGTCGGCGGTTCTGGGCGGAGTCACGACAGAGTGCGATCTTGTGGTCCACGGGTACCGGGACGGCCGCAGTCGCAGTGCCCTCTACGACCCCGGCGCCGACACGTATATCCCAGACGCCATAGGCGAGCCCGCGATCACGGCTGCGGACATGCGCACCATCGCCCAGGTTCCGGGGCAGGCCACCACGTTCACGTGCGTGCCGCCGGGCTCGGGTACTCGGGTCGCTTTGGATCGCGACGGAGACGGGTGGCTCAACTACGACGAGTCCCTATCGAGCACGGACCCGGCCAACCCTGGGAGCGCCATCGGGGCATGCAGTGATGGCATCGACAACGACGGCGATGGCGTGATCGACTTGGCGGACCCGGGTTGCGCAAGTTCCTCGGCCTCCATCGAAAACCCCCAGTGCAGCGACGGCTTCGACAACGACGGTGATGGCACCACGGACTTCGGCGGCGACCCCGACTGTACTGGCCCGGGCTCGAATCGAGAGCTCGCCCCTCCTCCGGCCATCGTTTATGCCTATAGGGACTGCCGAGTCGGCGGCAGCACCACGCCAACCGACGGAGCGCTCTGGCTCGCGATGATATTCCTGGCGCTGAACGTGAGGACCCGTCTTCGGCGCAGTTGAGCCAGGTCAGTTCACGCTAAACACATCGTCGCTGATTTCGGCGCCAATCGAGGTGTTGCGCCGGATGATGTCGGCGAGTGTCGTGCTCTCGACGTCGGCGATCTCTGCGGCTGAAAGGTTCGCCTGGTACCAGTAGCGGTCCCCATTTCGCAGTGCTTCGAATTGCCTCTTGATCACCTCGAACGCCAACTCGCCCACGTGCCCGCCGTTGATCGGGTCCTCCGCGAGTGTGCCGACCCAGAGATCGATGTCGCCGACGTCGGTGTACACCGACGCCAAGGCGGCCTGGACATTGGGGTCGCTGCTGACTTCAGCGAAGCTCGCCCTCACCTGGAGGCCCAAGGCCAGACGGCCGTCGCTGTAGCCGGGTATGCCGTGGTCGCGGCCGCGCTGGATGTTGAGCGCCGCTAGGTCGAAGCCACCCGCCCCAGGTTGGCCGAACAAGAAGTCACGGACGTCGTCGACCAACTCGGTGTCGACTGCCGCACAAGCTTGGCTCGCGAGGCCGCGCAGAAGGGGCTCGATGCCGCCTTCGTCGACGAGTCGGTCGGGCCGGAAGAACGCGTCTCGAAGCGGTAGGTCACCCTCGGGGATAGGGTTGAGGGTCGCATCGAGCCGCAACAACGTCGAGTTCAGCGCGCTATGCCCGAATCGATAGATCGCCGTCGAGAACTCGT
>CAYZDM010000260.1:0-5121 GCA_964476875.1 uncultured Sandaracinaceae bacterium
GCAGCCGAGTTGCTGTTCACGGCCGAGTTCTTCGGCGCGGACAAGGCGCGTGAGTACGGGATCGCAACACGGGTGTACGCCGACGAAGAGCTATTGCCTCAGGCTCTCGTGAAGGCTCGCGAGATCGCGCAGTGGCCGATCGACTCCCTGGTCGAGATCAAGCGCATCATGAAGGCGATGCACGGCGACAAAGTCGCGTCGGCGCGGAAGCTCGAGATGGAAGGCTTCGGCAAGCTGATGGGGTCGCCGGCCAACATGGAAGCGTTCTCCGCCTTCATGGAAAGGCGCGCCCCGGACTTCAAGCAGTTCCGCGAATGAGTGCTTGACACAAAATGACAATTCGAGTCACTTGGGCAGTCATCTTGTAATATTCGATTGCTAATGAAAAGTGACCCCTTCCCCAGCAACCACTTCTTCCCAATCCTTGCGCCACGTTACGCACGAGTTCATCTGCTTGGAACGGCCAGACTGCGCTCCCTACAATTGAAGAGACAGGTGCGCGGGTGTGTGCTTCATGTTTGACCTGATAGCGGCAAACCGCTACTTGCGTCGCTTGAAGCGGGGAGTGTGGGCGTAGTGATGTGCCCCGCGTTATCAAGGAGGAGAATCACTATGACCAAGAACATTTTTCGACTGGGCCTCGTCCTGGCGATTGTTGGTGCGATGATGGGCTGCAAGAAGGCCGACGACGCAGCCGGTGAGGCTGCGGAAGCTGCCGACCATGCGGCGCACGAAGCTACCGAGGCCGCGGAAGCCGCCGGCGAAGCCGCCGAAGAGGCTGCTGAAAAGGCTGGGGAAGTAGCCGAGGAAGCGGCGGAAGCCGCCGAAGAAGTCGCTGAAGGGGCTGCCGAAGCTGCCGAGGAAGCTGTCGAGAAGGCCGAAGAGGCAGCCGACGACGCCGCGAAGGCCGCGAAAGCCGCCGCCAAGTAGCGAATCGCCGATTAGGCGCTTTTGCACGGGAAAGCCGGCTCACACGAGCCGGCTTTTTTCGTGGGCTATGCAGGTGTTCGCCTTGCGAAATGGGGCGTTCCTAACTAGAACACGTTTCACTCCGGCCTAGCGCCGAGGAACGTGAGGCCATGTATTTCGACTACACCCCCGAGCAAAAAGCCCTGCGTGACGAGCTCCGCGCCTACTTCGAGCACCTGATCACCGACGAGCTTCTCGCCGAGCTGGACGAAGCGGAAGGCGGCGGGCCGCTGTATCACAAGGCAATGCAGCGGTTGGGCGCCGACGGGTGGCTCGGTATTGGCTGGCCAAAGGAACACGGCGGCCAGGGGCGTGGTCCGATCGAGCAGTTTATCTTCTTCGACGAAGTGCAGCGCGCAGGTTTTCCGGTCCCCATCCTGACACTCAACACGGTGGGGCCGACGCTGCTGAAGTTCGGCACCGAGGAGCAAAAGGCCAAGTACCCGCCGAAGATCCTCGAGGGCAAGTGCCATTTCTCGATCGGCTACACCGAGCCTGGCTCCGGCACCGACCTGGCGTCGCTTTCGACGACAGCCGTTCGAGATGGCGACGAATACGTGATCAACGGCCAGAAGATCTGGACCAGCCTAGCCGACCACGCGGATTACATGTGGCTGGCGGTTCGAACCGATCCCGACGCACCTCCGCATAAGGGCATCTCGATGATCATCGTTCCTGCCGACGCGGAGGGCGTGCAGATCACTCCCATGCATGCGCTCGGCGAGAACAACGTGCATGCCTGCTACTACGACGACGTGCGCGTGCCCATCGGGAATCTCGTGGGCGGCGAGAACAACGGCTGGCACCTCATCACGACTCAGCTCAACCACGAACGCGTCGCGCTGTGCTCCGTTGGGCCTCTAGAGAAGATCTACAGCGAGACAGTCGAGTGGGCGAAGAAGACCCCGAACGGCGACGGCGGCATGGTGATCGACCTGCCGTGGGTCAAGACGAACCTTGCGCGCGTGTACGCAAAGCTCGAAGTCTTGAAGCTGCTCAACTGGCAGCAAGCCTGGGGCATCGCCAGAGACACACTTTCGCCGGCCGATGCGTCCACGATCAAGGTTTTCGGAGCCGAATTTTACGTGGAGGGGTCGCGGCTACTCATGGAGGTTCATGGTGCGCCCGGCGTGCTTCACTACAGCTCCGAGGGCGCACTCCTTCGTGGCAGGCTCGAGAAGTACTACCGCATGTCGCTGGTTCTGACGTTTGGTGGCGGTACCAATGAGATTCAACGAGACATCATCTGCCAGGCGGGGCTTCGCATGCCACGGCTCGGACGTCGCTGACGAGGACTGACATGGATTTTTCATTCACCGAAGAACAGAACAGCATCCGTGACCTCGTCAAGCAGGTGCTCACGGACATCGTGACCGACGACTCGCTCAAGGCGCTCGATAAGGAAGGAACCTGGTTCCATGCGCGCGCGTGGAGGCAGCTCGGTGAATCCGAGATGCTTGGCCTCGCGATTCCCGAGGAGTACGGCGGCGCCGGCATGGGGCTCACCGAGCTTTGCATCTTGCTCCAGCAAGTCGGTCGCTCGGTGGCTCCGATTCCTGCGATTGAGACGCTCGTCTCGGCCGCGTTGCCGTTGGCAGAGTTCGGGACGTCTGAGCAGAAGGATCGCTTCCTTCCCGGTATTGCGCAGGGCTCCACGATTCTGACTTCGGGGCTGGTTGATTCAGGGAGCCGCAATCCGCTCAATCCTTCTTCGCTCGCGAAGCCGGACGGCGACAGCTGGCGCGTTTCAGGACGGTTCAGCAACGTGGCCTACGCCGACCTCGCCGAACGAATCCTCGTACCGGCGCGCACCGATGGCGGTTCGATCGTGGTGCTTCTAGTCGATCCGAAAGTGGAGGGCGTGCACCTCGCGCAGCAGAAGGGTACCAACGGCCAACCGCTTTGGCTTCTGGAGCTCAGCGACGCACCCGTGGCTGCGGTGGATGTCTTGGGTAGTCCCGACAACGGCTCGCAGGTGCTTCGCTATCTAGTCGACCGCACCACGCTTGGCATCTGCGCCGTCGAGTACGGTATCGCCGAGCAGGCGCTCTTCATGACCGCGAACTACTCCGGCGAACGAAAGCAGTTTGGTGTTCCGATTGCGACGTTCCAGGGCGTCACCCAACGGGTTGGCGATGCGTACATCGATGTTCAGGCCATGCGCTCCTCGATGTGGCAGGCATGCTGGCGTCTCGATCAGGGGCTCGACGCTGACAAGGAGCTCGCGGTTGCTAAGTTCTTCGCGTCCGAAGCCGGCGCGCGCGTCGTGGCCGCTGCGCAACACGTGCATGGTGGCATGGGCTTCGATCGGGACTACCCGCTCTACCGCTACTTCATGACGTCGAAACACCTCGAGTTCACCTTGGGCGGGACCCACGAGAGCCTGACCCGCCTTGGAGAACTCATCGCCGAGTAACCTCGGGTAGGTTCCGCCTACTTCTACGGGCGCAAAAAAAGTCCCTGCCTGGTAGCCGCCAGTTGGTGAGACGGGCGGTACCAGGCAGGGGGGATGAAATGAAGGAGAGGTTGTAGCTGTCATATGCCCTGTTCCCGGGTGTGTTACGGTTGAGGCCATGGCCGTCACGTCGTTTTTGACAGCCGAAGCGCTTACCACGGAATCAAAGACGAATTTCATTCGGGAAGTCTGGGATCGCCTGGAGCGAGTCCCCGGCGGGAAGCGATTGTACAGCCGGATCATCGGCCGTCTCGCGCCGTACACCGCAACCATCGGCGCCGTCGTTCAGGAGCTCGGCCCCGGGTACTCCCGCGTCACACTTGCAGACCGGCGCGCCGTACGAAACCATCTCTCCTGCGTTCATGCGGTCGCCTTGGCCAACCTCGTCGAGCTGACTGGCAACGTCGCCCTCGGCTACTCCCTCCCCGACGACGCCCGCTTCATCGTGGCCGGCATGGGCCTCGACTACATCAAAAAGGCCCGAGGCACGATCACCGGCGAATGCCGAATGCCCCCAATCGACTCCAGCGCCAAGCAGGAATACCAAATCAACGTCACCCTCCGTGACGAAAGCGGCGACGTAGTCGTAGAAGGCACCCTCCGAACCCTTGTAGGCCCCAAACAAAACTAAAAAGGGGCCAGTCCCCTTTTCCGAGGGGTTAATTTCGGTAGCGCGCCAGCGTCGGTGCCAGTGTCAGCGCTCAGCGTCAGCGCTCAGCGCCAGCGTCAGTGTCAGTGTCAGTGTCAGTGTCAGTGTCAGTGTCAGTGTCAGCGCCAGCGCCAGCGCTCAGCGCCAGCGCCAGCGCTCAGCGCCAGCGTCGGTGCCAGCGCCCAGTTAACCCCTCGTAAAAGGGGCCAGTCCCCTTTTAGGTGGTGGCGTTTTGGAGGAGGGCTTGGGCGGCGGCTCGGGCTTGGTCGGTGACGGTGACGCCGCCTAGCATTCTGGCGATTTCTTCTAGGCGCTCTTCGTCGGAGAGTAGGCGGATGTCGCTTTTGGTTCGTTTGCCGACGACTTCTTTGTGCACACAGTAGTGGGCGTCTGCATAGGCGGAGATCTGGGGGAGATGGGTGATGCAGAGCACTTGGCTGTGTTGGGCGACCTCGTGGATCTTGCGGCCGATGACTTCGGCGACTGCACCACCGACGCCGGCGTCGACTTCATCGAAGACGTAGAGGCTTGCAGGGCCGATCCCGGCAAGCACGCGCTTGATGGCGAGCATGGCCCGTGAGAGCTCTCCGCCGCTTGCGATCTTGCGGAGCGGCTTCGCCTCTTCGCCCCGGTTGGGCGCGATGAGAAGCTCGGCGTGGTCGATTCCGGTCGGTGACAAACGGGCGCCTTCGACTTGAAGCTCCAGCGGACCGCCTTCGAGCGCGGCCAGCTCGACCGTCACTTTGGCCTCGCCCATGCCAAGCGAGGACAGCTCCTTGCTGATCGCCTTGCTGAGCTTGGCGGCCGCGGTTTGCCGCTTGCCGCGAAGCGCCCGTGCGACGCGTGACGCTTCTTCCAATGCCTCATCGAATTCGCGTTGATAGCGATCGAGGCGCTCTTCGTAGCGTTCGAGTGAGTCGAGCTCCGCGGCCGCCTCTTCGCGGTAGGCCAGGAGCTCGGCACCGGTATCCCCGTACTTCCGCTTTACGCGCGACAAGCGATCGAGTTGGTCTTCGAGGACCCCCAGTCGATTCGGATCGAATGAGAG
>CAYZDM010000261.1:0-5112 GCA_964476875.1 uncultured Sandaracinaceae bacterium
TGGTGTGCCACACGGTGTGCTCCGCCTCGTTGTGCGCCGAGGCATCGGTTTGAGCCTCGTTCTGCGCGGAGACATTGCCTTCAGCTCGGTCGATGAGCTCGAGGAGGGAGATGGTGCCCTCGGCGAGGAGTGACTCGAGGAAGTGGCCGCTGGTGCGCTTGCCGTCCATGTGCTCGACCATCATGCGCGTGGCCTCAAGCGCCCACGCTTCTTCGACCGGCAGCGTGAGCGAGAGCGTGCGCGCGAGCTCGTCGTCGTTGGGTGGCTCCGGTGATTCTTGCGGGCTCAACGCGATGCGCATCGCTTGAACCGTTTTGCCGCGTGCCACCTGGAGCAGCGCCGCTTCGTCCTGAGGCGTGGCATGCCGTGCAAGCAGCTCCGCCATGCTCCAGCCGATGGACCCGGTTTCGAGGGCGTTGCTCAACACCGGCAGCGACTGCAGACGCCGTGCGAGGGTGCGGCTCTCGGCTGCCCACCGACCTCCGCGGCAGCAGCGCTCGAGTGCGTACGCGCCCAAGGTCGAGAAGCCGAGCTCGTGGACGCCGTCACCGAGGCGGTGAAGGGCTTGGCCAATGCGAAGGCGGAGGCGGCCGGCACCGCGGGCCAGGCGGTAGAGCTCGGCGTCGAGCTGGGCGATTTTGCGTGTTGGGGAAGCCGTGACCTCCGAGCTAGACCTTCGCATGGTTGCTCTGTCGAACGCGCGGGGCGCGATGACGCTTCGGACTGCTCGAGGCTTGCTTTGGCCCTGGCCTAGGAGGAGTGGGTTGAGCATGTTTGGTTATCGGACGGCGGCGCTGGAAGTTGCGTGCTTTGTTTCCCTTTTGTTTTTGCCGTGTCTCGGGTTCGTTCGGGAGCGCTCGCACCTCCGGGCGCGCGTTCTGGGCATCGGGTGGCAGCGGCACCAAATCGGCTTCGGACTACTTGGGTGGCCGAAGCTCGGCTCCGCCGCGAACTCGATGGACGGCTCCCCACGACGCAAGGAGCAGAAGCAGCGCGACGACCGAGCAGAGTGCGGGCGGGCGGGGAGTGCTTTTTTTGGGAGCGGTGGGGGGACTATATCTCAGGGCCTCAACAACAGGTCGTACGCCGGTCGCGGTGAGCGTCGGCTAGTCGCAATTGGGGCCCTGGGGGAACTCGATGGTGCAGCTATCACTGCAGCAAGAGCCATTACGGGCACACGTTGCGCCAGACGTGAGGCAGGGCTTGCACCGCCCTGCCGAGCATCTGCCGCTGGCGCACGTTGTGTCAACCGCACAAAGGTGGTCGTTGGGACACCTGCCACAGTCGGCAAGACAACTGATCCCGGTGTTGTTCCTGCCGCACTCTTCTTCAGGTCTGGCGGCGTCGCAAATCCCATCGCCGCAATCAGCCTGGCAAATACCTACGGGTTCGTCTCCGAGGATTCCACATCTCCCTCGCAGGCACGCGGCATCTGCGACGCACGGTTGGCCGAGGGGGACCGAGTTCGGCGCCACACACCTGAGATTGCAAACCCCGCTCGCGCATGCATCGGCATCTGCGCACAACTCACCGTTCGGGAAAGAGTTCTTCAACACGCACCCTATCGCGTTACAGATGCAGCCTTTGCCACAGGCGTCGTCGGCTACGCAAGCAAGCTGTTGGCAGCCACAACGCGGCTCTACTTCGAACTTGCTCACGACGCGTGGCACGCGGTTGATGAAGTCTTCAGCTTCCTCGTCTGAATAGCCGCCGTTTGAGGCAGGCAGCTCGTACGGATCGACGCCATAGGTGATTACCTCGAGCTTCTGCGTGACGGCATCGATGTTGAACTCCGTCCAACCGAAGGTACCTGTGGCCACGTACCGTCCGCTCAATAGCTCCTCCGGCAAAGTCGCGTTCCTCAGGCTATCCGGCGTGGGGTCGTAAGGTGGCACGAGGGCAATCTGCGGTTTGAGAGACAGCCCGGTCTTGGGGTAGTTGAGGACTCCAAGAACGCAGTCCATGAAGTCCTCGATAGCCCGGTCTTTTTGCGCCGTCGTCATGGCATCGTAGGCCCCGCGGTCGCAGCCGCACGCCCCGTCGATGACATCGTTCACCCCGATCTTCGCGCAGAATATTTTTCGGGCCGCCGAAATTTGCTCTCCGTAGGGCTTGTCATAGGCGCCCGGGCCAGTGCTGATGTCCCAACTGGATGAGTACCTTCGCAGTGTCGTGAGAAAGTCGGCGCTGCCTCCCCCAAAGAACGGCCTGTAGACGAGGTTGTTGGCGATCGTTCCGTGGATGTCCCCGGAGACGAAGACGACGTTGCCAATGCATTCCTTTTCGATGAAGTCCAGAATCAGAGCTCGCTCATAGGCGGAGCCTTCAAAGCGATCTGGGGCGGCGACTGGGCCAAGGTTCTGAATCGGCTCGGGTACCATAATGAACTTCCAGATGATTCCTTTGGCCTCGGCGTCTCTCAGGTCGTTCAACAACTCCAGGAGCTGCGCGGATCCGAGCATGGTCACGGATCTTTGGTACGACTCGAACTCGAACTCGACGTAGTCGCAGACAGGAGTCTTGCCCAAAAGATCCTGATAGTTGCAAACCTGCCGCCCGGCATCTGGCTCGTCGCGAAATGAACGCGCGTCGAGCATGAACATGGCGGCGTCCTTCCCGAACGTTCGGTAGCGATAGAGCTTGCGCTCGCGAGCCGTGCGCGGGTCTCCCGTGTCCCCGTAGCTTTCTTCGCGACTGGGATTGTACTCTTCGAATGCCTGCAGCCCGTTCTCGAACGGATCGGTATCGTTGTAGCAGTCACCGTCGCACCCCTTGCCACCGGCGAAGTTGTCGACCACTTCGTGATCGTCGATGCTCGCGAACAAGGCGGTGGTGGCACGCGCTTTCGCAAGCATGTTGTCATCTGGTGATTTCCATTGCTCGTACGCAAGTCTGTGCTTGCAGCGAAACTCATCGAGCTCTTTGGCGGGGGCGCCGCAGGCATCGCTATGGTCTGCGTAGGCGGTGTCGCCCAAGGCGACAAAAAAGTCGAGGTTCTGGGCGGGGATGTTCTTGATGGAAACGAAAGGACGCATGCGGCCCTCGAAACAGGACGACACGCCGAAACGCAGACCATTGCGGCCGCCCACATGAGGGGTCCGGAAGCTTCCCCGTACTCCGCATTCCTGTGCGCTCGCTGATGCACAGCTGCCAGAGCAGGCGCGGTAGTAGTACTGCATGCCATCGAGTAGCCCCGTAATCGGGGCCTTCGAGGGGATGATGTCCCCGTCTTCGATGACGACTTCGCGGTCTACACACCCGTCGGGAGTTTGAAAGTCCGGATCTCTTCCGTATTCGAATCGAAGCGCTTCACCACAGGAGGCCCGCGTCCAAAGAACGACCGACGACTGGTCAACGTCTCCGGCGGCGACGCCGTTGGGGAAATCCGCCGAGGCCGGACCGTCGCAGGCCGCTAAGCTCCCGCCGAGGCCGCCCATCCCTCCAACGGCTCCAGCACCACCAGTCCCCAGCACGCCACCCGTGCCGCCAGCTCCGCCTGCGGCAGCATCACCGCCAGTGCCGTCGGTTCCGCTTGCGCCGCTACACCCCGCCAGCAAACCGAGACCGGCCGCAAGCACAATTGCGCATCGAAAATAGGCGCGCATGAGTCAGCCCTCCTGAGCGCGAGGTGCTTCATTGCGCTCTCCTTGCGTTCGGCGTCACCATCAACGCCGAGTGCCGACCCTATGCGGTCCTGAGATTTTCTTACAGCACGGAAACCCGGGGTGTTCTCCCGTGCCGATTGTTGTCTTTCGGAAGCTTTGGGAACTGTTCGGGTTTTGGTGCATGGGCGTCGACGTTGAAAGGCTCGAAGCATGGCAGGCGGTAGGGGTGGCGGAGGGCCCATCTCTGCAACCTCCGCTTAGCTACCGAGCGATCGACGAGGCGAGCAGCGGCGGCAGGTTTGTCGCGGGCGATGTAGCTCGTTGCGGCCGCCAGCGGCGGAAGCTGCGTGCTTTCGTTCGCGTTCGAACCGGCTGTGCAGCCTGTTGTTTTTGCCGTGTCTTGTAGGGTTCGCCTGGGGTCAGGGTTGGGTTGGGTTAATTGGGTTTGTGGGAGGACGGCGCGGGCATGGCGCTGCGAGCGTTACCACGGGGGATCGTGCGCGTTCACGGGCCAGTTGGTTGCTGGGTCTTGCGCAGTGGCTCGAGCGGATATCGCTTGTCTTCGAGTCGACTCAGGATGCCGTCATAGGTGTTCTCGTCGAGCGTTGGGGTGCGACTGAGAATCCATAGGTAGTCGCGGCTTGGGTGGCCGACGACGGCGTATTCGTATTCGGGACCGAGATCGATGATCCAGTAGTCGCCCCAGAACGGGCCGAAGAACGACACTTCGAGCTTGGCGTTGGTCTCACGGTCGACGACGCGCGCGCTTCCCTCTGCCACGTCCTCGGGGCCATCGAGGTCGCCCTTGCGGCACTTGTTGAGCACGTCGATCTCGCCGTCGCTCCGCAGGGTGTATGTCGCCGTCGTGCCCGTGCATCCTTCCTGGAAGCGTTGCGGATAGCTCGCGATTTCGTACCAGGTTCCGAGGTAACGCTCGAGCTCCACCTGAGGGACCGCCTCGAGCGGCGGAAGCTGGAGACGCTCGGTCGTGGTCTTGCTGCAGCCGAAGAGCGCGAGACTGAGCGCGAAGGTGACGAGGAGGCCGGTGCGATGCATGTGTGGTGGCTACCATGGAACCGCCATGCTTTCGATCGAGTTCGAACAGGCCGCCCCGTAAAGCGGCTGCGCCACCACGGGGCAGGCGCGGCCTGTTATCGGCGTGTCGCCCGAGCTGCAGGTGGTGTGCGACCCGCCGCTTGCCGAACAATCTGTGGATGACGCGCGGCGATCTTGAGCAGCGCGATGGCGGGCCCTTCGGGTTGGCGGCGGCCCTGCTCCCAGTTGCGAAGCGTGTGTACGCTGATCTCGAGGGCGCCAGCGAACTCTTTTTGGCTGAGGCCAACGAAGCGCCGGAGCAGGATGACGTCTCTACCAGACTCGATTCGCCCCTCGCGTATGCGTCGCCTGACGGGCGCCGGAATCATCCGTCTGAAGTCGGCCTCCGTCAGCTCGCGGATGTCGAGTTCGTCAGTCATTCGTAGGAGCCCGACTTGTATTTCCGATATCG
>CAYZDM010000262.1:0-5103 GCA_964476875.1 uncultured Sandaracinaceae bacterium
AGTAGACGGGGGGGGAGCCTATTGGGGCGTCTACTTCGGTTCGTTGGGGGCCGATGATGGGGGTGCCGGTCCAGATGTTGTACCAGGTGCCGGCTGGGAAGTAGACGGAGCGGGTGGTGGCGGTTTCCTCGGTGACGGGGGCCACGAGGAGGGAGTCGCCGATCATGTATTGATCGCTGATATCCCAGGTCGCTTGGTCGTCTGGGAAGACCAGCATGAGGTGGCGTACGATGGGCGCGCCAGTGGTCTCGGCTTCGGCGGCGAGCATCATGAAGTCGTTCATGAGTGCGCAGTGGACGTACGTGAACTTGCGGAAGTGGCTCGTGGTTTCTTCGTCCTTGTTCCAGCGCCAGTTGTTCACTTTGTCCGCGCCGTCGTGGGTGCGCATGATCGGAGTGAACGCGCCGAGCTCGGTCCAGCGCTGAAAGAGCTCCTTGCTGCTCGGCTCATCCCCGCCGACCGGGGAAGCGAAGCCGGCAATGTCGTGCGTGACGTAGGGCTGTCCCGCCAGGCCTAGATTGAGCATCGCAGGAACGACGGTCGGCAAGCCGTCTAGCTCACCCCAATTGGTCTCTTGGTCGCCCACCCAGTGAATTTGGGCGACGCCCTGCACACCCGTGAAACCCGAGCGCGCAAACATCACCCAGTCGTCACCTCGCAGGTCTTCCATCGCTTCGCGTGAGGCGCGTTGCCAGTCGATGGGGAAGGTATTGCGTTGCACGATGGGGTCGCTTCCGTCCTGGGGCACCGATGTCGGTGGCACCCATTCGCCGAAGTCCGCCATCCAGCCATCGACTTCATAGGTGCGCACGATCTCCTTGAGCGCATCTGTGATGAACTCGAGTGTCGCCGGGTTGGAGAAATCGGGGTGCGCATCGCTTTGCGGAATGTTCGGCACCACGAAATCGACGTACGTCTCACCCGTCTGATCTCTCAGAAGGAGCCCCATCTCATCCATCGAGTCAAAGCGGTCCGCAAAACGCGTCGGTTCGTCGTCTGGGGCAACGCTAGCCGGGTTGACGATGAACGGATTGACGTAGATCAGGAAGCGGTAGCCAGCCTCGTGGAAATCGAACACGGTGGCATCGAAGCCCGGATACAAGTCCTCGTCGGGCCCCCAGACGTACTGCACGCCGGAGCCGCCATCCGGGTTGCCGCGAATGCCGCTCCAGTCCTGAACCCAAAACGCCGCGACCGGAATGTCCGCGGCCTTCAACGCAGCTTCCTCGGCAAAGAGTCTCGCGTTCCCACCCTGAGAGGCCATCCACAAATTGTAGGCCCAGGCGGGCGGCTCCGTCGGACGCCCGACTAGATCGCCGAGCTGCCGGATTACATCGAGCCCAGTCGGGCCGTGGAACACCCGCCACTGGACAGGAGCTCCACTGATGACCTCGATCCAGGCGATCCCGTCGTCGCTCGCACACAAGTCGACATCGACACGACGCGCGGTATCAAAGAGCGCCCCGAACCCTCGCGCGTCGATGTAATACGGCATCGGAAAGTAAGTGGTGTGCTCGTCGCCAATCGATGCGCCTGGACCCCCATTGCGGCCATTGCCCTGCTCGTTGACCAGCAACTCGAACGCCTCGCCTCGCTGATTGGTAGCGTTGTATTGTTCGCCAAAGCCGTGAAACGTTCCCAACTCGTCGCAGCGAACGCCAACCGCGATCGAGTCGGCGGTGGGGCCCGCTAGCTCCACGCGAAACTCACTAACCTCGTCGTCGAGCACGACCGCCGTCAATGTCGCCGTCCGCGAGCCGTCCCCATTGGCGTACACCACGGTGGCGCTGCCGCCCTCATTGGCGACCGATTGGACCGACAGGGAATCGGTCACCTCGCCACTTCGTTCGAAAGAAATGGCGCCCACCCCGACTACGCGTTCGGAAAAATTGCGGGCAATGGGCCCAACTGCCGCGAGCGCGAACGTAGCCGCGCCTCGAACGACGACCTCCACGGCGCCATCGTCGGAAGCCACAATCTGGACATTCCCCCCACTCGAACTCGAGGAACTCTCGCTGCAACCCGCAAGGCCACACGCCAGCAACAACCCGAAACTAACAAGCCGAATCCGCACCATCTCACGCTCCCTTAAGCAATGATTAGATAGTTGGCGGATTCGCGCTCGGTGGCAAGCGGACGTCGTCGGCTAGGGAAGCGACGAGACGCGAATTCGGCCCCATTTGGGCTCTGTGAGGCTTCCTATGTAGAGCCAGTCGCCCCACTGTTCGGCACTCGTCGACTTCGCGAACTGGACCCCGTCTGCGTCCTGGAGGTTGTGGACGACCTTGCCGTTCTCATCGAGCCCCAAGACGAAGGGATGTCGGCGCGGCTTCGGTTGGAGCGGGGCAGGAATCCGATCGATCACTTTCCGAAGCCAGGGCTTTGGCCCGGCGAAGTCCAGGAGATGGTTGCGAGGTGCGAAGAACGCCAGCCAGAAGATCCCGTCGTTGCCAGTCGAGATGCCGTCTGGGAATGCGGGAAGGTTGTTGATGAACACCTCGACCTCTCCCTTCCGCGGTCCTCGAACGTACACTCGCTTGACGCGATACCGCATCGTCTCGTTGACCAGCACGTACGTATCATCGGGAGAGACGGCAATGCCGTTTGGGAAGAAGAGCTCGTCTAGAACAACCGCACACTCGCCCGTGTTGATGTCGTACTTGACCAGTCGGCCATTGGGGGCGCTTTCTAGCGCCTCTTCCATTGCATGGTTGCCGTGGCCCCACTTGTACGAAGCGTCCGAAAACCACGCCACGTTCTGCGAGTCGACGTCCACGTCGTCGGTGAACTTGAAGGGATGGTCGCCGGCCTCGGCACACAGAACTGTGACCGCACCGTTCGGGTCGACCGACAGCAGCCCCTTGGCGGCGTCGGCCACGATCAGGTTTTTATCGTTGTCGAAATCAAGGCCGAGCGGTCGGCCACCGGTGTCGACGAACACTTGCGGATCGGTTCCATCCGCTGCGTATCGCAGGATCTGGCCCTCCTCGACACCGACGTAGACCCGCCCCTCCGAATCGACCGCCACATCTTCGGGGCCATGGGAGTTGGGCGTTGCAAAGAGCTCCATCGCTTGCAGCACTGTGTTCTCGGCGAAGTCGCCCTCTAGCGCCGGCGCTGGATGAGGGTCCCAGGCCACCGGTTGAATCTGCACAGGCCACAAGAAGAGATACGCCAGCAGTGCCAAGAACGCCGCGCCCAACCATGCAACCAGCTTTCTGCCCATTGTCATCGTTCCCAGAACCATCGAAGTCGACGCACCTCGGTGCCGGCGCCGCCCAGCTCGGCGACGAACGCAGCCTGCCGGGTACGCCCGCCCCACTCTATCGATGCGAGCCCCGACACGGTGCGGCCCGATGCCAACAGGTCACGGAACTCGAGGGACGTGCATCCTTCGAGAAAATCGGAACCAGAAGTGCTGGCGCCACCCGGGAGTTCGACGGACGCTCCAGGCGCGAACACGTCGCGATTCGACTCACCCGCTAGCCTTTCGATCAGCTCCTTGCCCGGTCTGCCCACGCCCTTCTGGGAAGACTTGAAGTACGCCATCAGCCACTTGGGCCCGAACGAACGGAGCATTCGCCAGTTCATCACCGCGATGGTTCTCATCCCAAGCGACCCCTCGCTCATCAGCATGCGGCTCATTCGGTTGAGCTCCCAGTGTGCCTGCATGCGCTTGATGAAGAGACCTCCCTCGTTCGCCGCGATCTCGTAGAGCAGGTTCGCTGGAACCTTCATCTCCAAACCCGTTTTGAGATTGGTGGTGTGGATGTCGACCGCTCGGAACACATGCATGTCGGACACGACCTCTTGGCGCGTCACCATGTCGATCGCACTCGCCGCGATGAATGCTTCGTAGAACCGCCCAAGCTCATCACCCATCCGGCCGCGTCGTCTCCCCGCGTGAGATGCGGGCGTTCCCACCGGATCTTCGACGATCGCGTCGTCGGCATACAGCGCGAGCCAGCGTTCCTTGTCGTGCTGCCCCGCGATCTCGGGAGAGGCTTGCGCCGTTCGAAGCAGGACGTCCCGGTCGGGAGACGAGGATGCGGTTTGAAGCGACGACTCGATCATGAGCGGGGGTTCTACCACACCAACACGCGCCAGACACGGGTGAGCGGCGGTTCGAAACGAGAGTGGTCTATTCTCGTTTGTCGGACGCGCCCTTGGGTTCTTCGCGCTCCGGCTCTTCCTTGGCCGGGGCAGCCTTGTTGATCAGACCCATGACGGTCACCGCAAGGAGATCCTCGTCAGCCTTGCCCAGTGGGCAGAGCTGCCTGCCAAGATACTCACATGCCTCGGCGCGTGCCTTGTCTGGGTCCTCGACATACTTGCCTTCGCTCGTGTACCAAGTGCCACCCCTAGAGGTCCGGGCAAGCATCCCATTCGGATACTCCCACTTCCCCAGTGCGGTCTTGGCTCGTGCGCCGCTCGGGTAGAACCACTCCCCGCTGCGACTCTTGGCGATTTTGCCGTTCGGGTGGTTGAGTTCCAAATAGCCACGCACGATCGCACGGCCATTTGACCAAGTCGTGGTCGGTTGCCGCGTCACGCGATACCCCACGTACGGCGCGCACACCTCTCGCCGGAGCTGAGACAAGTCACGCCGGTCCTGCACTTCGAGGCCCCGCTTGTAACGACCCCGTTCCTCGTCGAGCCGAGCCAGGAAATCCATGATCGTCAGCTCTTCGCACGTCGGAGAAGCCATGAGGACTCGTTGCGACGACGCGGACGCGGCTACCAAGATCAACACCGCCGCGGCAATCGATACCGTCACCGAGGACCTAGCGAGCACGATGACCTCGGCCGGCGACCATCTCGCTACTCGTCCGCAGGCGCGAGGCCGCGCGGGCCACGGGCACTACGCCGTCGCAATCGGTTGGCTTCGGCGAACCGACCTTCGACCCATTTGATCATCTGTTGGTGCGTGCCTTCTGTGTCTTCGCCACCGTCCCGCTGCACGTAGCTTCCGTCGGAGCGCATATCCCATGCGCTTCGCTGGTCACTGAGCAGGACGTCGATAATTGTTCGGAGTTCACCTTGTAGCGCCTTGGGCTCTACGGGCGTCAGCGCCTCGACCCGACTGACGAGGTTGCGAGTCAT
>CAYZDM010000263.1:0-5102 GCA_964476875.1 uncultured Sandaracinaceae bacterium
GTGTGGTGGGCGGCGTGCCATGTCGCTCCTTCGGGGGTGCGGAGACGGAGAGAGGTCGTTCCGATGAGATCAACGGTGCCGCGTACCCCGTTTCCTCCAGGGGCAGCATGAGATCGAGCTCGCTCATCCCCATCCCGCCTGCGCTTTCGGAAGCGGTCATTCCGATCACGCCTGTCTCTGCAAGTGTGTCCCAGACGGCCCGCGCGCCTTCCGTACGCCCTTCCCAGGCGGCGCGAACGATCTCCGGCGCGCACTCGCGTTGCAACACCTCGCGCACGGTGTCGCGCAGCATCTTCTGATCATCGGTGAAGGCAAAACGCATGGATCTACTTTCGCGGTAGACCGAGGACTCGCTCGGCAATGATGTTGCGCTGAATCTCGTTGGTGCCCGCGTAGATCGGGCCCGCCAGGGCGAACTGGAATCCCTTCATCCAATGACCCCCGTCGACAGCGCCCTGCGATCCCTCGTCGAGCTCCAACGCCTCCCCGATGATGGCCAGCGCTGTTTCGTGCGTGCACACGTCCATCTCGGACCAAAAGACCTTGTTCATGCTGGAGTCGGGGCCGATCGACTCGCCCTGTGCCATGCGGGTGACCGTCTGGAACGTGAACCACCGGTAGACCTGGGCGTCCAGCCAGGCCTGGATGACTTGGTCTCGTAGGACAGGGTCGGAGCGGTCTCGGTAGCGATGATAGAGATCG
Source organism: uncultured Sandaracinaceae bacterium (assembly GCA_964476875.1). Classification (GTDB taxonomy): domain Bacteria; phylum Myxococcota_A; class Polyangia; order Polyangiales; family Houyiibacteriaceae; genus SG8-38. Next base: position 703 of record CAYZDM010000263.1, read on the forward strand.
ATGAGGCGCGCCGCGGTCGCCATGAATCGCCCGGGACTTCGAAGGCTCAGCCCTCGCTCCGAGCTGGTAGTCGCCATGGCGACCTTCCAACCGTCGTTTGCCTCGCCGATGATGTCGGCGTCTGGAACGAACACATCTTCCAGGAAGATTTCCGCAAAGCCCTCGTCACCATCGAGACGATCCACGCCGCGTACGGTGATGCCTTCGGCGTCCAGCGGGAACATGAAATACGTCAGTCCGCGGTGACGCGCCTGATCGGGGTCGGTCCGGAACAAGCCGTACGCCATATCGCAAAACGCGGCGCGGGTAGACCAAGTCTTTTGGCCGCTCAACCTCCAACCACCATCGACGCGACGCGCGGTGCTCTTGAGCGACGCCAGATCACTGCCGGCATTGGGCTCCGACCAGGCCTGGCCCCAGGAGACGTCGCCACGCGCCATTGGGCGTAGGATGCGCTCTTTCTGATCCTCGGTGCCGAACTCGAACAGGGTCGGTGCGAGGAGGAATATGCCGTTCTGAGTCACGCGACTCGGTGCCCCGACCCGGTAGTACTCCTCTTCGAAAATCAACCACTCAAAGAGGGTGGCCTCGCGGCCGCCATAGGCCTTCGGCCAGGAGACGGCAGCCCAACCCGCGTCGAAGAGCTTGTGCTCCCACTCCAGGTGCAGCGCAAAGCCTTCTTTGGTGTCGCCCGACGGGAGTGATTCGCGCGGCACGTTGGCTTCGAGCCATGCGCGGCACTCTCGTCGAAAGGCGTTCTCAGAGTCGGTGAAGTTGAGATCCATCTCGCCTGCTCACGCACCCAGTCGGCCGAGCACTTGCTCGGCTTCCGCCATGATTCGCTGAAGGAGCTCGGCCACTGTGGGAATCTCGTCGATGACCCCGGCGATTTGTCCGGTGGGAAGGATGCCTGCCTCTATTCGACCTTCGACCATCGAAGCCTTGGTGAGCATCGGCGCGTTCGCGGCCATCGCGAGCTGAGCCCAGGTGAGCTCCTGGTTCTGCTTCATCGCCATGCCCTCCTCCAGCAACTCGGGGAGCGAGGTCCCCGTCACCTTCATGAGCGACAAGGCATTGAGCGCCGCGCGCGGGAAGCGCGTCAGTGGATTCGCCCTCTCGAGTTGTTCGATCAGGAACGTTCGAATCACTCGTTGCGGGTGGCCGTCGACAGCCCTGGTCACGACCGTTCCGTTGGCCTTGGTATCGAGATAGACCTGCTTCACGTGATCGGGCACCTGGCTGTCTTTCGTCAGCAGGAACCGCGTTCCCATGGCGATGCCCTCAGCGCCGAGCGCCAGAGCAGCCACAAGGCCCCGGCCATCCCGGAATCCGCCGGCACCCACAACGGGGATGTCGACCGCGGCAGAGACGTCCGGAATCAGAATTGAAGTCGGAATCTGACCCGTGTGTCCGCCGCCTTCTTGGCCCTGCGCGATCACCGCGTCGACCCCCCACGCCTGCACTTTCTCTGCATGACGTCGAGCACCGATCGTAGGCATCGTGAGGACGCCGGCGTCCTTCAAGGTCTTGATGACACGCTCACCGGGGGCCTGCGCGAAGCTGGCGACAGTGACCTTCTCACGGATCAGGAGCTGGACCCGCTTCATGACGTCCGATTGGTCGGCGCGCATGTTCACGCCAAAGGGCTTGCCTGTGCGGCTCTTGACCTTCGCGATTGCTGCTTCGAGCTCACGGAACGTCATCGTCGCTGCTGCGAGAATACCGAGACCACCCGCTTCGCTGGTTGCGGAGGTGAGGCTGGCGCCTGAGACCCAGCCCATCCCGGTTTGGATGATGGGGTACTCGACCCCGAACATGTCGCAGATACGCGTGTGCAGCGCGGACTTGGCCTTCGTCGCGGGCGCTGCCGCAGGTGTCTCCACCGCTTTGACGCGAACCGGAGGTTTGCTCTTACGTCTAACGGGCTTGGGCGGCGCCTTGGCCTTGGGAGCTACCGACTTGCGCTTCTTCGGAGGCGATTTGCTCGGGCGCTTCGCTTTTGGTGCCGTCGACTTGCGCTTCTTCGCTGGCGCCTTCGTGGTCCTCTTCTTCACCGTCATACTACGACTTCTTTCTGCGCATAGCCTTGCGGATCGAGTTCGCGCAACACGCCAATGACTTCTGGGGTCGGAACGGGGGTCGTGTCCACCCTGTCGGGGATCACGAGTTCGAAGCCGGTGTTGTCGATGACCTGCTGAAGTTCGACGCCGGGATGCAGGGAGACCAAGCGCATGCGGTGGTCCGGCGTATTGAAATCAAACACGCCGAGGTTGGTGACGACGCGGCGGATCTCGTGAAAGCGGCCGCCGTCGGATCCGAGCGCTTCGGCGCGATCATAACCGACCCCGCTCACCAGATCGACGTTAGCGACCATGGCACGCGCGTTGTGGTTGGGCACCCAGTAGCTAGTTACGTGGTTGATCGTGTTGCCAGGCGCGCCGCGCACGCCGAGAAGCTGAGCCTTCGGCTTCTCCCAAGCACCGATGCACGCGATGTTTTGATTCCCGAACTGATCGATCTGCGATGCTCCCATCATGACGTGGCGGCGTCCCCACCAAAGCGTGTCGAACACGGCGCCAAAGGGCATCCAGCCTTCGACATCGTCGTCATTCGGCTTTGCGCCGAGCGGGAGCGCGCGGCGGAGCAGGAGATTGAACCCATCGGTCATCAACAGGTCGGGCTCGAACGTCGACTTGGCCAATCGGGCGCCGAGGCTCGGGGTAGTGCCCATGGCGCTGACCATGATCTCACCGTCGCTGCGGAAGCATTCAGCGACCGCCAGCGCACAAACGTCCGCTCGAGTGACTTCGGTGCTAGTCATGACGCCACCGCCTTCTGATAGTCGGCCTCGCTGACGTCGAGGTATTTCGCCCGAAACGCTTTCCATGCGTCGTCGTCTTTCGCGGTGGCCGCGTACTCGCGTTGGAACTTCTCGTCTCGTGCGTAGTCCGGCGAGCACTCGGTGAAGTGAGCTCCTCCTGGCGCCTCGACGACCCCGCTCACCATCATGCGATTGATCACCAGGCTTTGAAGTGGCCCGCCACCGACGAGTTCGTCCGTCGAGACGATCTTTTCGCAACTCATGAATGCTTTCTTTGCGGCCATGCAGAAGAGGTTGTCGAAGTAGGGGTCGCGACCAAGCGCTTGCCCATTCCCGGCGATGTCGGCCCGGTTCATGTGAATGAACGCGACATCGACATTCAACGCTGGCACCGCAACGAGCTCTTCGCCGTCGTCGTACGGCGACGTGACGGTCTTGAGGTGGGGGTTGATCTTCAACACGTCCGAACCGAGGCCAGCGCGGGTGGGCAAGAACGGAAGGCGTTGCGCCGCCGCACGAAGGCCAAGAAGAAACATGCCCTCGTCGAGTTCCACGGCGTCGAGGGTTCCGTTCTGGCGGGCCTTGCGGAAATGCGGCTCGAGCGGGATAGAGTCGAGAGAGACGAATCCGTAGATCGCCTTCTTGAGTTGGCCGGTCGCACAGAGGATTCCGATATCGGGGCCGCCATAGGACACGACGGTGAGATCCCTGACGCCCTTGCGAACCAAAGCCCGAACGAACGCCATCGGTTTTCGCCGAGAGCCCCAACCCCCGATGCCGATGGTCATTCCGTCAGTCACTTCGGCGACGGCTTCATCCGCCGTCATACGCTTGTCATTCACGAAGCTCTCCTCACTTCTCGTCGGCGTCGGGGTCGCGCTTCTCGACGAACGCGTCCCGGGCCTCGTCGGCCACACCGGCCAAGTTCAACTCGAAGGTGAAGCCCTGCTCGAACCGATACGAGCGATTGACATCGACCGGATCGATGTTGTTCAGGCATTCCTTCGCCGCACGAACCACCTGTGGGATCTTCTTGGTGAACGTTCGCGCGACCTCTCTCGCCTTGTCGGCGAGTTCATCCTGTTCGACGACCGCGTAGACCGAACCCCAGTTGTGCAGTTCTTCGGCCGTTGCGGACTCACAGGTCAGGACCATGGCGCGCATCTTGAGCGGCGGTACTAGGCGCGCGAGGTGAGTGGCTGCGCCGAGCGCGCCCCGGTCGACCTCGGGTAGCGCGAATTTCGTGCCCTTTGCGGCGATGAGAATGTCCGAGTTGCCGGCCAGGCCGATGCCGCCGCCGACACAGTACCCGTGTACCGCGGTGATGACGGGGACCTTGCATTCATACACGGCCTTGAACGCCTCCCAGCAGCCGCGGTTCGCTCCGAGAAGTGAATCGAACCCGTCAGTGTTCTGCATCTCTTTGATGTCGACGCCGGCGTTGAAGCCTCGGCCCTCAGCGCGAAGGATGACCGCGCGGGTTGCCGGGTCGTTCCCGGCGGCGGTGATCACCTCGGCTAGCTCGAACCAACCGGCGACCGAAATGGCGTTGACTGGCGGGTAGTCAACGACGATCTCG
>CAYZDM010000264.1:0-5095 GCA_964476875.1 uncultured Sandaracinaceae bacterium
GGGAGTAGCGGCACCCACCACCACTGTCAAACCGTCGCCACTATCCACGACGCATGTACAAGCGCGGCTCGATCACGGCGTAGGTAACTCCGTCAAACCGGCTCGGGTCGGACAAACGTCCTTGAGGCGCCTGACGCACGGGCGACGGGAGTGCGGCGAGAATCAGCAGCCCCTCTTCCTCCCTCTGTTGTCGCTTGCGAATTTGCGTGAGGCCCGTTGCTGTGCTTTGGGACTATGAGGTGGTTGGCTCGAATGCTGTCGTGAAATACACTTTGCCTCGATTTCTGAAGATTCTCGCTGCTGTCAGTACGATCGCTGTCATCGGGCTAGCGGTTTTTGAATTGCTCCCCGCCCCGGAGCCTCGCACCCGTATGCGGCTGGACGCGCAACGCAACCCGCTGGTCGTCTTCGTGGTCATCGATGCTTTGCGCCGCGATCACGTGGAGACCTTGGGCAGCAAGCGAGCCACGACACCTCACCTTTCCCGGCTGGCGAGCGAGGGCTTCGTGGCCAGCGGCATGCTGGCGCACTCGTCGCAGACTGCCCCGTCGGTCGCGTCGATGTTCACGTCCAACGCGCCCCACGCGCACGGCGTGCAGTTTGACCCTCGTACGCGACGCTTCGGGAACAACGGCAAGTCCGAGTCGCCTGTCCTAGTCGAGAGCAACCTCACCCTTGCCGAAGTTCTCTCCAGCGAGGGTTATTTCACCGCCGCGGCCGTCGCCAATCCGTGGCTTCGCAAGGAGTTCGGATTCGCGCAGGGATTCGATCACTACGTAGAGATCCCCTGCCACAAGGCCGGCCTTGGTGTATGCGACGGAGCACGGATCAACGAAGAGGCCTCGAAGGTGATTCAAGACCGTGCGGCGGAGAAGTCCTTTTTGTACCTGCACTACCTCGACGTCCACAATCCCTACGCCCACGCCGGCAAGCTTCCCGAGGTGTTCCGCAATGGTCCCGGCCGCGTGGTCTACAAGAATGGCAAAACCAAAGGAGTTTCCGCGAAAAATCTCGCGTACACCATAGACGCGTACGACGATGGGGTGCTCTACGCCGACTCCCTCGTCGGACAACTCGTGCGGGAGCTCGAGGCCGCCGCCGCCGAACGTGATGTCCTGCTCGTCATCACGAGCGACCACGGCGATGAGTTTTTGGAGCACGGGGGGATGGGTCATGGTTTCACACTCTACCCGGAGCTCATCGAGACCTTCGCGATCTTCTGGCGACCCGACAATCGGATGATGCGACCGCGAGACGAGCGGTTGTCGGGAACGATAGACATCGCTCCAACGCTCCTTGATCTAGTTGGTGTGCGGAAACCGAAAGAGATGGCGGGGCGGGCGCTTCTGGAGTCCTCATCCGGCGGAGCGGTCATTGCGGAGCTCGCAGGGAAAAAAGCAGCCATCAAGGAGCACTGGGGCCTAATCCGCGACCTGGACACACAGAAGGAGGAGGTGATCGCATACTCTGGTGCGCGCGAGTCGGGACCTACCCCGGCGCTCGTCGCGGAACTCAGGTCACTCCTGGACTCGCTAGAGGTCCGCGAGACGCCGGTCGACAGCACTGCCCCAGATCCCGCGGTCGTACAGCAACTGAAGGCGCTCGGGTACATCGAGTAAGCCGCTGGTTCAAAGCACCCGGTTTGGAAATGCGTACCTATTCGTAAATTTCCCACCATTGCTGGAGGGTGTTCGTCATCTCCTCGACTAGATCCGGGCGTGGAGATGCCAGATTGTCCGTTTCATAGGGATCGCTGAGCACGTTGTAGAGCTCGACGTCGTTGTGCATCCAGCCGGCGACCTGCCCGTCGTACCTCAGTGTGACATCCTCGTTCGGTGCGTAGGGAAGAATCAATTTCCAGCCATCTTCTCGCACAGCGTACCGGTACTTGAGATTGGCGATAGGATCATTCACATCCACGGCTGAGCTCGCGAACAGCTCGCCAAATAACCCATTGCGATCGGCCAACGCATCGGTGTCGAGCAGGTTCAACCCGGACATCTCTGCGGGCGGCTCGATGCCGGCAGCTGCCAACATAGTGGGTGCGAGGTCGATGCTGCCTACTAGCGTCGTTTCGTCCCAGCCCGGTTCGACCACGCCCGGCCATCGAATCATGATCGGCGTCCGCATACCGGCATCGTGGGGAGACAGTTTTGACCGTGTGTCGGCCACGCCCTGATCGCCGACCGGCTGGATCCAGCCGTTGTCGCTCACAAAAAGCACGATGGTGTTTTCGCGATAGCCCTTGCTATCTAGATGCTCCAACAATCCACCGACCGTCTCATCGAACCAGTCCACCATGGCGTAGTACCTGGCGACTTCAATGGGCCGGCTAGGAATCTGATACTTCGCCAGCAACCTGTCAGGCGGATTGTGCGGGGTGTGAGGTAGAAATGGGGCGTACCAGACGAAGAAGGGACTATCCCCGGTTGTTTCCAGGAAATCGAAGATAGGTTGAAGTCCTTCTCGGCCTATCTTGAGCCCTTCGTCGCCATGCCGGCCTCCTGCCTCTAGCACTCCGTGTGTCATGCCAGCGGTAAAGCCGTGATCCTGGGGTCTGCCTTCCCACCATTTCCCGGATTGATGGCTGACGTACCTTTTCTCCGCCAGGTATTCGCTGACCGTCTTCGTATCCTCAAAAATCTCCACCATCATCGCTCGCTGCACCGGATCGTAGCGATTCGGTGGGTCGTTGCCCGTGATGCCATGCTCGTGTGGAAAGAGCCCGGTAATCATGGTTGCCAGGCTGGGCCGGCATACGGACGTCGGAACATACCCTCGCGGGTACACCATGCCCTCGCGGGCCAGTGCATCCAGATTAGGTGTTTGAATCACCTCGTGCCCCATGAACCCATAATCCGTCCACGCATGGTCGTCGCTAATGATCAGCACGACATTGGGCAAGGGCTGCTCAGGATTGGGCAGAGGCTCCTCGGGCAGCGCACAGGCTGAAAGGAGTGCGCAGAATACAGCGAACAAACGGATTGGGCGCAACATAGGGTTGGGTGTTTGTCGTTGGGAGTGCAATCAAGCCCGTGGCGAGAGCCGCCCTGAGGAATGTGCCATGCCGAGTAAGAAGAAACAATCGAGTGAGGCCGCGGGGCGAGTTCGCTCCTCTAGCACCCGACAGTTTCGCGCCTAGCGTGGTGAGACGAGCTCTTGCAGCCGCGGGAGGAGTTCAGTCTCCACCAGAATCTGCGGCGTGTAATTCTCGCGAAACAGGCGAGCGCCGTTTTCCCCGAGGCGTTGGCGCAGCGCCGGAGAGCGCTTGAGATCCAAAATCGCATCCGCGATCGCTTTGCCGCTGGCCATCTCGCAGAGGAGTGCGTGCTCCCGGTCGACCAGGAGCTCTTCGCTTGCCGGCGACCGGCCGGTGACCACCGCGGCGCCCGCGGCTAGGCACTGGTAGACCTTGTTCGGCACAACGCGCCGCGCCTTTGGCGTGTCGCCAAAAATCCCGAGGCACACGTGCGCCTCGTGCATGGCCTGACGCAGCTGCTCAGGTTCGAGCCAAGCAATGAGCTCCAGATTTTGGAGGCCCAAGCGTTCGGCGTAGGCCTTGCTCGCGGCGAAGGTCTGACCGCCGCCCACGATCTTGAACACGATCTCCGGATCATCACGCAGCTGGTTCGCGGCATCGAGGATGTACGGCATCCCGTGCAGTGGCGCGAACTTGCTGTAGTGGAGCACCACGAACCGGTCCTCGCTCGGCGCGGCAGGCTCCTCCGTGGCATAGGCGGGATCGGCACCCACGAGGACGCGCTGAAACTTCGATGGGTCGAGGTCGAATTCTTCGCAGAAGTATTCGATGTGTTGGTTCGTATCGAGGAGCACCAGGTCGGAGAGCTTGCACGACCATCTGTCGATGAGCCGTAGTAGGCTCGCGCTCAGGCTGCCGCGCCGGAACACTTTGCGGTCCTCCACCGAGGTGTCGTACAGCGACACGAATGCGTCGAAGACCAGGGGCTTGCGACGCAGCCAGCTCAACAGGCGGGCCGGGAAAACGTCGAAGTGCCCCAGATAGCCCACCAAAACGATATCGTGCGGCGGAGCGAGAAGGTAGCGAAAACATAGTTGCGTATATGCGAGGGCGAGCTTCGCCGCGATGACTACATACTGTGCGGGGCCTTTGAATGCGCTCGTCTTGTACCTCATGGTTTCCCAGAGCGGCACGTGGCACTCGACGACCTCAATGCCGGCTTCGCGCATGCCGCGCATCAGTACCTGATTGCGATCGTAGCCGGCCTCATAGGTGCCAAACATGCACACGCGCATGACCACTCCTACGGGTCGTCCGTTGACTCGCGCACCGGCAGGATCTCAGGGACGTCCTTGCGTTGGTATTGGAAAGTCATGAACTCCCCCAGCAAGCCAATGGAAAAGGATTGGGCGCACACCAGGATGAGGAGCACGCCCAACAAGAGGAGCGGGCGGGTTCCGATGGCTTAGCCCGCGAACCAGAGCACCGCCAGGTATCCGCAGACGTCACCACGCCCACGGTCGTGTTGAACACCTTCGAGAAGAGCCTGCGATTGAGCGGGTCCCGGCGTTCGACCTTCCAGCCGACCACGACGTCGACGCGGGCGTTGTGAATGCCTCATACGCTTCCCTCAGCTGCTCACTTACGCCCATACACCCACTTCCTTCGCGGGGAGATGTACGCTGTCCGGGCGCGTCGCTCAACCTCAGCCTCCCTCCTTGGCTTGGAGCCGTCGAATGAACGGATTAAGTCCAGCGCATCGTCCGGACGCGATATCCGGATTTCGGTCCGACGTCGGCACACGAGAAGCTTCTCGAAGTGCACGCCCTTCGGATGTCGGTCGAGACGCTCCGGCGAGCTCGTTCAGATCGATGGCTCGGACCACCACTGGTTTGAAGATCGCGGACCCCAGCGTGTGCTTCTGGTGTACGTGGATGATGCCACCGGCAAGCTCATGGAGCTTCGGATGTGCGAGTCCGAGTCGGCGTTCAGTTACTTCCACGCGACCCGTTCGCATCTAGAACACCACGGCAAGCCGGTGGCCTTGTACGGCGACAAAGCCGGGGTGTTCCGCGTCAATGCGAAGATCCCGAAGGCCGGCGACGGCTTCACGCA
>CAYZDM010000265.1:0-5079 GCA_964476875.1 uncultured Sandaracinaceae bacterium
ACATCGTTTGGATTTTCCTCTTCCCGCTGCTCTACATCGCCAAGTGAGGACGGATCATCATGGCTGAACATCAAGAACACGAAGGCGGCCACGGGCAGGGGCACTACGTCAAGATCTGGGGCGTCCTGCTGGTCTTGCTCATCTTGAGCATTTTGGGGCCGGTGGTCGCTCCCCACGCAGAATTCTGGTTCATCGAGGCGTGGATGATCACGCTCATAACCGCATTCGGCATCGCCCTCGTCAAAGCCTATCTGGTGGCGGCGAACTTCATGCACCTCAACATCGAGAAGAGGTACATCACCTATCTTCTCAGCACGATGATAATGTTGGTGCTCCTGTTCTTCGCCGGCGTGGCTCCCGACGTAATGAAGCACAAGGGCCAGAACTGGGAAAACGTAGCCGCCGAAGCCGAAATTGAGCGCGCACTCGCAGCTGAGGGCAAGGCCCCGCACGGCGAGCACGCCGAGGAACAAGACCACGCCGAGCACTGAGGAAAGGAAGACTGTTCATGCCTGATGACGCATTAGGACGCCCGTATGGCGTGCCTACCAGGCGCGAGCCAGTCCTTCCCAACGGCGTGCTCGGCATGCTGCTATTCGTGGCTACGGAGGTCATGTTCTTCTCCGGACTGATCAGCGCCTTCGTGATCGGCAAGAGCAACGCGATCGGTGGGTGGCCTCCGCCAGGTCAGCCCCGTCTGCCGGTCGAAGAGACCGCGCTCAACACCGCGGCGCTTCTCGCTAGCGGGGTCGCTCTGTACTTTGCCAACCGCGCGTTCAAGAACGGCGCACCGAGCACGAAGCGGCTGCTGGCCTTGTCCATCGCGCTCGGCGGTTTCTTCGTCGTTTTTCAGGGGGCCGAGTGGGTCGCCCTAGTCGGCGAAGGCCTGACGCTGACCTCGGGCCAGCTCGGAGGCTTCTTCTACCTGCTCGTCGGGACGCACGCGCTGCATGTGCTCGCCGGGTTCCTCATCTTGCTCTACACGTATCGCAAGCTCTCCGAAGGCGAACTGGATCGATTCACCTTCTGGCCGGCTCAGGTCTTCTGGTACTTCGTCGTGGCGGTCTGGCCCATCCTCTACTGGCAGGTGTACTTGTGATGCGTTGCGTTCGAGCCTGCGTCAGCGTGGCCGCGGTGGCGGTCGCCTGGGGTGCGGACGTCGCGCACGCCTGCCCGGCGTGCGCATCACCACTCGAGGAGAATAGGCAGGCCTTCGTCGATACGACGGTGTTCTTGACCGTCGTCCCGCTGATGATGATCGGCGGTTTCATCTGGTGGCTCCGTCGCCGGATTCGCGCGATGGACGAGATCCCCAATATCCCGGTTCCAGACAACCTGCTGCGCGACGCGGGCCCGTTCTCGAAGGGCCGCTAAAGGCGCTCAAACACGGGCTGGCGCCGGTCGTGCGGCCCACCGCGCGTCTCCTCACGCTCCGCGATCGCCACGGCGATTCCCCGCGCCGCGAAGGCGAGCAATAGACCCGCCGCGACATCGATGAACCAGTGCCACCGGAGGAACATGGTGGCGATGATGACGTTGATGCTGATGAAGGCCAAAATTGGCCAGAGCCATCGAAACGGCTGCGTCCGGCGTTTGGCAAAGGCGTGGAGCGTAAAATAGGCCGGCCAGGCAGTGTGGAGCGATGGAAAGATATCGAGCTGTGCGCCCGCGGTGGCCACGGTGACCTCGACCTGACGCCACCAGAACCCGCCTTGCAGCGGTTGATCGAACGCGAGCGTCGCGACCGGACCGGCTCCAGGGACGAGCGTGTACAGGAAATGCCCTATCGCGACGACGAGCATCGAGCCCGCCATGAGCTCCTGTAGAGACCTCCCGCGCCCCACGAAAAGCGCCGGGGCCACCATGAGGGTCAGCACGAGGAAGTGGCTGTAGTAGAAAAAGGAGAGCCATTCGACGACCGGCTCCGTGTTCCACGCCGCCATCCAGACCGAAGGCGTGGTGCCTAGGAGCCAAAGGTCGATGGCATACAGCTGACGATCCATGAGCTCGGGCTGGAGTGCTGGCAGCAGCACCCGCATCTCGAAGTATGAGAGCACCATCGGAACGGTCAGTCCCAATCGGTAGGTCAGCGCGCGTGCCCGTCGATCGCCGATCACCTCGCCGCGCGCGAGTACCATGGCGCAGGCGGTGACCAGGAAGAGGGCGAGGGCCAGCCTGCGCGCTACGATGGCGTCCGGGCTATCCGGGGCGATCGACACCCGCACGAGGAGGTAGGCCTGAAACGCGAGCGCGATCAGGTCCTGGAGTGCGAGATTCCGCGCAGTGACCCCGATGGTCGTTCGAGCCCGCCAAGCTGTGTTCCGAGTGAGTTCCAGCATACGATGCTCGGTCGCCCGAAGTGTGTCCATACCGGGATTCCAATGCAACCATTTCGCGACGTCCGCGCACGCCCGAGGACCTACCCAAAAGGCGAATTGGCTTCGGTAGCAGACGAGACGGGCAACCTGGGGTACACCTCGCCTCATGGAAGAGCTCCAGCCCAAGCGGACGTCGATACGTGACGACGCGCTCAATCTGCCCAACTTGCTGACGATGCTGCGGATCGCCCTGATCCCGGGTGTGCTGTGGCTCCTGTGGGATGGAACCCCGACGGCGAACTTCTGGGCGGCGATACTCTACATCGGCACCGCGCTCACCGATCTCATCGACGGCTACCTCGCCCGTAGGTGGGGTCAGATCAGTGTTCTCGGGAAGTTCCTCGACCCGTTGGCGGACAAGCTCTTGGTGATGGCGACGCTGATCTTTCTGGCGTATCTCGGGCGTCTGCCGTTCCTCGGCGTGGTGGCGGTGATCATCATGCTTGGACGAGAACTCTCCGTCACCGCGCTTCGGACGATCGCGATGAGTGAGGGAGTCGTGATGGCTGCCATGCGGACGGGCAAGGACAAGACTGCGCTTCAGATGGTCGCGATCCTGATGCTGATCGTGCACCAACGCTACACGATCTACTTTGGTTTCTACCAAACCGAGTTCGACTTCGCGCAGGTCGGCCTGGTGCTCCTCTACTTGAGCCTCGCCTTGGCTCTGTTTAGTGGGGGCGAGTACGTCAAGCTCTTCGTCGACGCGGTGGACGCGAAAGAGGAGCGGCTGACCCAAGCCGCGTCGTGACCGTGGGAGGCGTGACGTTGTCGGTCGCGACCCGCGCATCGCGGCACATCATCGGACGGGTTTCTCGCGGGAGCCGTCTTCAGGAGACCTTTCGAGGGTTGGTGGACGAGCATGAGCTTCGTACCGCGTGGGTTACCGCGATCGGCGCGTTCGAGTGGATCGAGCTCACCGATTTCAACCAAGCCGACCAGCGCTACGAGAATGCGCATCGCTTCGACCGCTGTGAGCTCCTTTCGATGCAGGGAAATCTCTCCGAGCGCGACGGTGCGCCGTTCTGGCATCTCCACGCGACGGTGTCCTTGCGCGAAGACGGCCGCGACGTGACCTATGGAGGGCATGTGGCGGACGGTTCGGTCTTCGCGCTCGAGTTCCGGATCGAGTGCTTCGATGAAATCTCACTGAAGCGCGAAACCGACCCGGCGACAGGACTTCAGCTTTGGGCCGACGACGAGGCGCAGAGTGGAACCGAGCCTCCAGTCGTCGCTCCCGATACGGCGATTTCGGGGGTTACGTGGGCCGCGGCCGCGAAGCTTTCAGCCCGTGCCGAGCCCGCGGACCCGCTGGAGCACAAGCCCGAACGAGGCGATTGGATCGAGCATGCGAAGTTCGGGCTCTGCAAGATCGACGGTCTCTCTGGCGACGGCGTGTGCATCATCAAGCTTCCCGACGGACGCCGAAAGAAGATCAAGCTCGATGCGCTGCAGGTGCTCGCGCCTCGCCGCGACGGCGATCGGCGAGTGTTCCCCGTGAGGCCGAGGCCCAAGACCTAGTCGCCGAGCCGGATCCGTGGGTCTAGGGCAGCTACCGCGATGTCGGCCAACAGGTTGCCCACCTGTACAGCGACCCCGAACATCAGCACGACGGCCATGATGACGGGCGCGTCGAGCGATTCAATCGACTCGATCGTCAATAGACCAAGACCGGGCCACGCGAAGATCTTCTCGGTGATGATCGCGCCACCAACCAGAAACGGTAGGCTCAACCCGATGAGGGTGACGACAGGGAGCATGGCGTTTCGGACCGCATGCTTGATGATGACTCCACTCCTGGACATGCCTTTTGCTTTTGCTGTTCGCACGTGGTCGTGCCGCATCGTTTCGATGAGCTCGCCCCGCATGATGCGTGCGTATGTAGCCGCCCCCGCGATGGCGAGAATCAACGAGGGCAGCAGGGCATGGTAGACGTGATCGACTGCATCGACGCCGTAGCCACCGAAGGGAAACCAGCCTAGCAAAAACGCGAAGAGGAGTAGGGCGATGGGGCCGGTGACGTAGGTTGGGAGGCTGATGCCGACGAACGTTGCAAACATGATCATCGTGTCGGACCAGCGGTTGCGGCGCAGCGCCGCGATGATGCCAGCCGTGAGGCCGATGAGAAGCTCGAACAACACAGCCATTGAGGCGAGGAGCAGCGTGCGCGGCAATCGGTGGCCGATCACGTCCGCCACGGATTCATGGTGCGAGTACGATTCTCCCAGGTCTCCCTGGAGGATTCCGCAGAAGCCACGTGAGCCGTCGTCGCGTTCGTACTTGGACGAATCCTTCCGGATGCACGGCGCCAACCCGAGATAGCTGAGAAACTGCTCGGTGACCGGTCGGTCCAGGCCCTTCTTGGCCTTGAAGTCGGCGATTTGTTCGGCCCGAGCCTGAGGGCCGAGAATGGTGACGGCGGGGTCGCCTGCCACGAAGATTAAGAAGAAGACCAGTGTCACCACCGTCATGACGACCAGCAGGCCCCACAAGACCCGTTGGGCGATGAATTGGATCATGGTGCGGCCTCGCCTTCGTAGATCACCTGGCTGACTCTCTTCCGAGGCAGGTCGAGCCACACGTTGCGGTACTCATTGAGCCAGACAGCGTGGGGACGAAAACCCTTCACGTACGGCTGCCAGGCGAACATGTCGACCGGGTAGTAGAGGAACGCCCACGGAGCATCCTCCGCGAGGATGCC